>JAKFYO010000310.1 GCA_021730825.1 Hyphomicrobiales bacterium | reverse complement strand
AAGGCGCTCTTAAATTTCTTGTTGTCGAGCCTTGCTGTGCCGCTGGTCACGATCAGCAGAACCTTCTCGCCTGCACGCACACAGATGGTTTTTGCGATCTGCGCGGGCTCAACGTTATGCGTGTTGGCGGCCTCGGTGACGGTCGCCGAGCTGGTCTCGGTGACGAGGACTTCGATGTCGGGGGCATTCTGCGCGAACCACGCGCGGACGGAGGAGAGGCTCATTTTCCGAGTAAGATTCTTTTTTTATGTGAAGCGGAACCGAAACTTGGCGCTCCGGTTAAACGAAAATCGAGGGCCGGACAACGGAAAGGATCGGGCGATGCTCGAATCCGAAATGATCCCGTGGGTGCTGCTCGCCAGTCAGCTCGGCTTTATCATGGTCGCGCCGGTATTGAGCGAAAGCCTTCCCGACTATGAGCCGCGGGACCGCACTTAAGCGCACCAGGGCCTGCGCTTGCCATTCCAGCGCCGCGCAAGTCCTTCCGCAATAAGTGTGTCGCCGACCGACCTGCCGTCGCGCATTACGACGCGCAGCCTTCTGCCGTAGCGGTCGCGGTCACGGCTCTGATAGCCCTGCAGTTCGAACGGGCCTGCATTCAGCAATTCACGAAGCCGCCTGGTCGCGCGACCGCCGAGTTCGGCTTCGGACGCGCATTTTGCGCCTCCGGTCTCCGGTGCGTCGATGTCGGCGATCCGGATTTTTTCGCCGCCGAGCACAAACGTGTCGCCGTCGATCACGCAGTTGTCGCGCGAGACATAACCGCAAGTGCCGAAGCGCTCGCTCCTGAGATCGAGGCGAGGGAGTGCGGCGCCGTTGTAGGAAAGACCGTAGTAACCTGCGGTACCGACAACGGCTGCGAACAGGAGAATCCAGAGATTGGGTAGCGCGCTTGCGCGGCGCTGTTTGAATGGCGTGACGATTCCCATGGCAGGAATCGTTAGCGGCAAATGGCTTCTGGCGCGTTAATGCGGATTAAGCAGGTTGCATGTTGCGTCTTCGGGGGCGACAATATTTCCGATGAAGAACGTAACTCTTGCCGCAGCACTTTTAACGATCCTGCTTGCCTTGCATTCACCCGCGAATGCCGCCGACGAATACAAATGGATCGGGCAGGTCACGGAGGAGGGTGCGAGCCTCAGCTACGCCATTCCCGAAAGCGATGCGATCAAGATCGACTTCCACTGCGAGCGTAAAACACGCAAGATCGCGGTCAGTCTCGAACACGAACCGAAGACGGCGAAAGACGGCATCCGTCTGACCGCTCGTCTTTCCGTGCGCGGGCGGGACGCCGAAAGTATTAATCTTGTCATGACCGGCCAGCGGCTGGAGCTCGACGATAAATTCCTGCTTCAGGGCGAGACCCGGATGAGCCCGCAACTGCGCCGGATACTCGCGGAAGGCGGAACCCTGATTGTCGCGGTGGACGGCCGGACGGAGGAAATTCCGCTCAAAGGCGTGGCAATGGCTGCCCGCCAACTGCTCGCGTCTTGTCCGCTTTAGCGGTTTACCAGTTAACGGTGGCAGGGCGCTAAGCCTTGCGATTATTGCCAAAAAGGGCGACTGTAGCGCCGTTTTGGCGACTCGAACGGCGTGCATGGCTGCCGGGTGCTTAGCTCAGGATTTCAAGGGGACGGCGCGTGGCGAAAGAAGCAAAAGAAGCGAAGAAACCGGAAAAGCCGAGCAGCAAGCAGAAGCCGGCGGTCATTATCGTCGGCGCAGACAAAGGCGGCGTCGGCAAGACCACGGTCGCGCGCACCATGCTCGACTACTTCGCAGGCAAGAATGTGCTGACCCGCGCTTTCGACACCGAGAGCCCGCGAGGCACCCTCAAGCGTTTTCATCCGCGCGTGACCGAAGTTGTCGATCTGACCCAGGTCGCCGACCAGATGAAGGTGCTCGACACGCTGCACTCGAGCGAGGTGAAAGTTTCGATCATCGACGTGCGCGCGGGTCTGTTGTCGCGCACGCTGAAAGACATGACCGATATCGGTTTCTTCGACGCGGTGAAGAACGGCGAATTCAAATTCGCGCTGTTCCACGTGCTCGGGCCGTCGGTGGCCTCGCTCAGCGAGATCGACGACATGCTGCCCTACACCGAGAACGCCGAATACTACGTCGTGAAGAACCACATCAACGACACGAACTTCTTCGAGTGGGATCAGGAAACCTATAACCGCTACTTCAAGAAGTCGCGCCGGACCGCGAACGAAATCACTGTGCCGAAACTGAACGAAATGGCTTACGAGCAGGTCGAACTCGCCGGCGTGCCGTTTGTTTCGTTCGGGCAGAACAAGACTGCCAAGAACCAGAGAGCGGACTATTCGCTCGTGCTGCGCGGCTATGTCCGCACGTGGGAAAAAGCGATCCACGAGCAATATGACGACGCAGGCATGATGGAATGGGCGACCGACGGCGCGCAGTCTTCGTAACGGCGCGCTTCGTACGCGGGTAAGCAGGGGCGGCTTGGCGAGGGTGACATGCTCGGAAAGAGTCTTGCCATTCTTGTCGTCTCGCCGCGTGATCGCTCCGGCACCACGCTGATCGCACGGCTATTCGCAGAATTCTTCCGGCTTTCGGGCGACGCGCCGCTTTTGTTCGATACCGACACGCTGAAGCCGAAATTCTCGAAATATTTTCCGGAAGCGCAGGTCGTCAATCTCGACAAGACCAAAGGCCAGATGGGCCTGTTCGACACGCTGCCTTTGCGTGCGCATGAGCCGAAGATCGTCGATGTCACGAGCCGCTCGTTTGCGACTTTTTTCTCGCTGATGCGCGACATCGACTTCGTAGCCGAGGCGCGCGCGAACAATGTCGAACCGGTGATCGTCTACATCCCGCATTACGAAGCGGAAGATTTCGAGCGCGGCTTCAAAATCCGGGAGCATTTCGGCTGCGAGTTCATGCTGGCGGAGAATGCTTTTCTGGGCGTGGCTCCGCAAGCGCTGCATAGCGTGAATTCCTACTGGGCGTTGAAGGCGCACCCGGTGCACATGGCGATCCCGCTGCTCGATCCGATGAGCATGAATTTGCTGGAGGACGAGCGGGTGTCGATGGCCGAATTTCTGAAAGCATCCGCACCGGGCAGCGTGCCGCCGGCCTCGGGCGAGAAAGCACAGCTTCCGCTCGCTTATCTCTCGCTCGATGCGCGCTCGAAGATCCGCAACTGGCTGAAGCCTTCTTTGCGCGAAGTGCAGCGCGTGGTGCAGCTCGTGCAGGCGCGGCTGAACACGCCGGTGAGTGAGCCGCAATCCTTCTGAATTATTTTATTGCTCTTCGCGCGGCATCCAGCGCCTGCGGCGTGTCGATGTCGGCGAATGCCGCGTCATCATCCACCAGGATTTCGAGCAGGCCTTCATCGTAGAAGTTCGCAAGCTTACGGGCGCCGATGTCGCCTTCGAGTTTGAGTAATTCCGGAAAGAAGCGCCGCGCCCACAGGACCGGATTGCCGCGCTGCTTGTCGCGCACCGGCGCCACGATCATGGCACCTCGTTCCGGCGCTAAGCCCGCAATTAGTCTGTCGATCAACGCGCTTGAGACCTGGGGCATGTCGCCAAGGCAGATGACCGCGCCGGCACTTTCTTCCGGCACGGCGCGAATGCCGGTTTTCAGCGACGACGAAAGTCCATCCGCATAATCGGCATTGTTCACGAAGCGAACATCGAGGCCTGCGAGCGCCTTCTTGACGGCGTCAGCATTGTTGCCGGTGACGACGATGACGGGTGATGCCTTGGAACCGAGCGCTGCTTCCGCCGCGCGGCGAACCAACGGCACACCGTGGAAGTCTTCGAGTAATTTGTTCTTGCCCTCCATGCGGCGCGACTGACCGGCGGCGAGTACGATCGCGGCAACATGCTTCTTTGCTTCCGCAGCGGTCTCTTCGCGCGGCTGCGGGCGCGTCACGATTTCCATGAGCAGGCCGCCGACGCCCATGCCCGCGATTTCTTCGCGCTTCACCTGCAATCCTGCGAGGAGCCGCGCGAGCACCCAGTCGAAGCCGTTCTCTTTGGGGCTGCGCGCACAGCCCGGTGCGCCGAGTACGGGCTTTCCGTTCACGTGGCCGATCAGCATCAGGTTTCCCGGATCGACCGGCATGCCGAAATGCTCGATGCGTCCGCCGGAAGATTCAATTGCGGCCGGAATTACATCGCGGCGATCGGCGATTGCGGAGGCGCCGAAGACGAGCACGAGTTCGGCACCGGCACCAAGCGCTTCTTTAATTGCATGCGAGAGCTTCGCGCTGTCGTGGTCGATGCGTAGTTCCGTGACGATCTCAGCGCCTGCGGGCGCAAGGCGTTCGCGCGTGATTTTCAAGGTCTTTTCGATCACTTTTTCAGCCAAGCCCGGAAGCCGCGTGGAAATAACGCCGACTTTTTTTATGCGATAGGGCGAGACGGAGACGAGTTTTCCTGACGCCGTTGCGGCAGCAAGTGCCGCACGATGCGAGGTGCCGCGCACGGCGAACGGAATGATTTTCGCGGTCGCGATCATCTGATTTTCCGCGACCATGCTGAACGCCGGCAGAGTGGCAAATGTGATGGCTTCGTCGATCGCGTTAAGGCCGTCGACCGCGGGCCTGTTCACGACCAGCACACCGGCTTTTTCCGCAAACAAATTGGCGCGGCCGGTGAAGGCCTGGTCAGTCCGGATATGCTCGCCTTGTGCGGCCGCTGCCAATTCGGCTGCCGCTTGGTCTTCGCCGACGTCGCCCGGTTCGAGTTTTGCGACAACGATCTGGGTAATGTTCGCGGCACGAAGCGCGTCGATTTCGGCATCCCCGATGATCGTGCCCTTCTTCAGCACGAGCTTGTCTTTGCGGATCGAATGGACCGCGACGCTGCCGCGCGCTTCCTCGATCGGGAGCGATCCGAATTTCATCTAGCGCTTCCCGTCGCCAAGGCGGAGCCGCGCGGTGACCTCGGCAAGGATAGAGACCGCGATTTCGGCTGGCGACACCGCGCCGATATCGAGGCCGATCGGGGCATGAATGCGCGCGAGTTGCGCCTCGTTTGCGCCTTGCGACTTCAATCGCTCGAGGCGAGCCGCGTGCGTTTTTTTCGAGCCGAGCGCGCCGACGTAAAAGCAATCTTTCGAGAGCGCATGCAGGAGCGCCGGATCGTCTATTTTCGGATCGTGGGTTAGTGCCGCAAATGCCGTATGCGCGTCGATCCTGAGCTCCGGCAGCACTTTGTCCGGCCATTCGGCCAAGAGCTTGATGCCGGCAAAACGCTCCGGGGTTGCAAAGGCCGTGCGCGGATCGACGATAGTCACGTCATAGCCGAGGCGTTGCGCCATCGGTGCAAGCTCCTGGCTGATATGGGCCGCGCCAGTAATTACTAGGCGTGCAGGCGGGACAAAGACCGTGAGAAAAACTTTGCCGTTTGGCGTTTCCTCGGTGCCGCTTTTGCCGGAGCGTAGCCGCGTCTCAAGCGCCGCGCGCAACTCGTCTTTTGCAATGTCAGCTGCTTTTACGAGCCGCTGCTCGCCGCTCTCAAGTGCGGTCACGACAACAGCCGCGCGGCGCGCCGCGCGTTCCTCGTTCAACGCATTGAGCAAAGCGATTTTCATATCAGGTCTTGTCGATGCCGAGCTTGAGGCCGAGGCCGATCAGGAGACCGCCGCCGATCCAGCGCGCGAGACGCTCCGCAGTGCCGGACTTGCGCAGCCGCCCCATCACCGCGCTCGCGGTAAAAGCGGTTACGACATCGGCGGACGAAAACGCGAAGTTCACGATCACGCCGAGGATCAGCGATTGCAGCCAGATCGGCAGCGAGCCTGCGGGGTCCACGAATTGCGGAAGGAAGGCGATGAAGAAGATCGCAACCTTGGGGTTCAAGAGTTCGACCACGATGCTTTCCGCGAAAGCGCGGCGCGCGGATTTTGGCGTCACCTTCGGCGCTTCGTCGGTGCCGCCGCGCAACATCTGCACGCCGAGCCACACGAGATAGGCGGCGCCCGCGATCTTCAGCGCAGTATAGGCTTCAGGCACATAGCGAAACACCGCTGACAAGCCGAGCGTCGCCGCGATCACATGCGCGTAGCAGCCGACGTGAATGCCGAGCGCTGCCATCAGTCCCGCGCGTCTGCCGCGAGCGAGCGTCTGTGCGGCGGTGTAGAGCAAAGCCGGCCCCGGAAAATACGCGAACAGCGCGGTCGCGATTGCGAATGCAATCAGCACTTCGGTCGAAGCCATTTCAGTTCACCGGTTCGACGTAGACCGAAATCTTGCCGCCACAGGACAATCCGACTTCCCATGCGGTCTCATCCGCGACGCCGAAGGAAATGAGTTTTGGCCTGCCGCTCGCAATCACGTCGATTGCTTCCGCGACGACCGCACCTTCGACGCAGCCGCCGGAAACCGAGCCGAGAAAATTTCCGGTCCCATCGATCACGAGATTGGAGCCGACCGGCCGGGGCGCGGAGCCCCAGGTTTCGGTGACCGTCGCGAGCGCCACTTTGCGGCCTGCCGCGCGCCAGGCTGCCGCCGTGCCGAGTAAATCTTCCTGCTGCATGAGGCGCTCCTCGCTTCTTTTGAAGATTGTAGCGCTTTCGCGGTCCGGCAAGGAAGCGCAGGCCTGATCGGCTATTTTGGAGCGCCTTTGCCCTGCGGGGCTTTCGGCTTGCCCGCGGGCGGTTGCGGCTCGGCATCGGCGAGGAAGCATTCGTAATAGCGCGGGCCTTTGCCCTGCGGGCCGCTCGCGCAGCGATGCACCGGGAAGAGATCTTCCTCGCGGGCGTAACTCATATAGGGCGCGATCAGAAACCGCTCGGCCCCGTCGAAGCTGCCGCCGAAGCGGTCGATGGTGCCTTTCAGGTTCGGCGCGACTTCGAGGATGGCTTTGAGCAAATCGTCGCCTTCGATGAAATTATCCGGCAACTGATCGAACGGCCCGTCGAAATAATTATTCGCGAGCGTGTTGCCTTCATAGACGCCGATCAGGATTTTCCGTTCGCGTTTCAGGTCGCGATAGAACGCGAAGCCGGTGCGCGTGCCGAGCAGGATGCGGTCGGTCGACTTGATGCGGTGCAGATCGTCCGGCACCGGCACGCTCTCATCCAGAATATAATGAAAGAGTTTGAGCTTCGAATTGTAGACGAGGAGAAAACGGATTCCGGATTCGTCGAATACCGGGCCGATGAAGCGTTCGTCCGGATCGATCGCCGCTTCCGGTGGGCGCACGGCGGAGAGGTCGTTCAGTTCGAATAGCACGGCTCGCTCGCCTGCAGTGACGCGATAGAGAAAGCGCTCGACCTTCTCGATCTTCACGCCGTCCACTACATCCATCACCGCGTAGTTCACCGGCTGCTCGGGCTTCCACGCAACATGATCGATGTAATAGGCGAAGTGCAGCTTGCCTTTGTCGCGGTCGCTCGCGTCCAAACGAATGTTGCCGGCATAGCGCACACCGCCCGAATAGAACCCGAAATAGAAATAATTCTCGGTCGGATAGACCTTCACGCGATCGGGCAGGGTCTTCAGCACAAACTGAAGCATCTCTTTTTTGTCGCCCACCGGGGCGGTGGGGTTGCGATAAAGCTCCTCGACATATTCCTGATTGGTTTGCAGCTTGGGCCGCTCCTGCGCGAACGCGGGCGACACATAAAGCAATACAAAAGAGACAAGAATTTTCCAGATCTTCATACGGTCTTCCGCGAAAGGTGTATTGCGCCGGACTTTAGCGGCAAACGGCTACAGCGCGAAGATGATGATTAAAGGCGATTGTGCCGAAGTTGGGGTTGCAGCTTTAGGCGGCCTCAGCCGCCTTCTTTCCTGAGATCGAGCGTCGAGCGCCTTCCGATTGCGCGATAATGGCGCTTCAGGAATTCTTCCGTCGCCTCACGGCCGATGTCGCGCAGATGCTGGAAGAAGGCCCAGTCGACATTGAACTTCGAACTCGAGGTGAGCTCGGTAAGACTTTCGCCGGCCTCGATGCGATGCAGCCGCACTTCCGGCGAGGTCTTGCCGGTGAAGCGGCGCAAGAGCCGCGAGCCCAGCATGCGGTTTACATAGCCGATCGCGCGGAATTCGGAAGCGAGCGAGGCGTTGAAGGTGATTTCGTTGATGCGATTGAGAATGTCGCGCGCGCTTTGCGGAGTTTGCTCGCGGATCACGGGGTTAGTCTGCACGAGCAACACGTCGCCGCCTTCGCCGCTTCTGAAAAACGGGAAAAGCGGCGGATTGCCGACATAGCCGCCGTCCCAATAAGGCGTGCCGTCGATTTCGACAGCCTTAAACAGAAACGGCAGGCAGGCCGATGCCATCACGACATCGGCGGTGATTTCCTTGCCCTGAAAGATGCGCACCTTGCCGGTGTGGACGTTGGTGGCGGAGAGATAGATCTTGATGTCGCGGTTCTTGCGAAGCGCATCGAAATCGACTTCGCGCTCAAGCAACTCGCGCAGCGGATTGATGTTGAACGGATTGAAGTCGTAGGGCGAGACGAAGTGCGTCGCCATATCCATCGCCAGAAAAAACGGGTTCTTGTCGAGCGACCAGTTGCCCATGAGTTTGTCCATGAGCCCGCGCTGGATCGGACTTACCCGTCCGTCGCGCGACACCGCGCGCCAGAAATTTTCGAGCGCCGCGCGTGCGCCGTCGCGGCCGCCATTCTGATGGCCGGAGGCCAGCACGACCGCGTTCATCGCGCCCGCACTGGTGCCGGAAATCGAACTGAGGTCGATCCGCCGCTCTTCCAGCAAACGGTCGAGCACGCCCCAGGTGAAGGCGCCATGCGCGCCGCCGCCCTGGAGCGCAAGGTTCACGGGTTTCGCCGAGCGCAGCATCAGGGGTATATTGTGCACTGCAACATAAAGCGCAAGGGCTGGTTTTAGCCGCCTTTGGCCTGATATTCTATATCCATGCACAAGGCCTTCCCGGACCCCGGCCACGACCACGATCAATGCGTGGAAGACGCGCTTTCCCGCGCCGAGAAGGCCTGCGGCGGGCGCGGCTTGCGGCTGACGCCATTACGGCGCCGGGTGTTGGAAATTCTGGCGCAAAGCCATGCGCCGGTAGGTGCCTACGAGATCGTCGAAAAGCTCAGCGCATCCGGCGAGCCAGTGCCGGCAATGTCGGTCTATCGCGCGCTCGATTTTCTGACCGCGGAGAACCTCGCGCACCGCATCGAAAGCCGTAACGCGTTTCTTGCATGCAGTGCCGGACACGAACGCGCGGAGCCGGTGATGTTCCTGCTTTGCGAAAAATGCGGCGCGGTCGCGGAGATGCAGGCGGCGTCATTCGGACGTGATGTCGCGAAGGCAACGAAAGCGGCGGGCTTCGAGGCGCGCTCTTCGATTATCGAAGTCAGCGGCATATGCGAGCCGTGCCGGAAGAAATCCAAGCGATGAACGCACACGACAACGAGACGATGTTCGGCGCGGCTGCGCGGCGCGTATCCGTGCCGGTCAATGTCGGCGGTGTTGTTGTTGGCGGCGGTGCGCCGATCGTCGTGCAGTCGATGACGAATACCGACACCGCCGATGTCGAGAAGACCACGCAGCAGGTTGTTGATCTTTTCCGCGCCGGCTCCGAGATCGTGCGCATCACGGTTGACCGCGACGAGGCGGCGGCAGCCGTGCCGCATATCCGCGACCGGCTATTAAAAATGAATCTCAACGTGCCGCTGGTCGGAGATTTTCATTACATCGGTCACAAATTGCTTGCAGATCATCCGGCCTGCGCGGAAGCGCTCGCGAAGTACCGCATCAATCCCGGCAACGTGGGTTTCCGCGAAAAGCGCGACAAGCAATTTTCCTCGATCATCGAGATGGCGCTGAAGCACAATAAGCCGGTCCGTATCGGCGCGAACTGGGGCTCGCTCGATCAGGAACTGCTCACGCATCTGATGGACGAGAACGCGAAATCCGCGAAGCCGGTGGAAGCCCGCGCGGTGACGCGGGAAGCGCTGGTACAGTCGGCGCTGATTTCGGCGTCGCGGGCCGAAGAACTCGGCATGAAGCGCGAGCAGATCATTCTCTCCGCGAAAGTGTCCGCGGTGCAGGATCTGATCGCGGTCTATCAGGACTTGGGACGGCGCTCCGATTACGCGCTGCATCTGGGCCTCACCGAAGCCGGCATGGGCTCGAAGGGCATTGTCGCGTCCGCCGCTTCGCTTTCGATCTTGATGCAACAAGGGATCGGCGACACCATCCGCATCTCGCTCACGCCCGAGCCGAACGGCGACCGCACGCTGGAAGTGAAGGTCGCGCAAGAACTTCTGCAGACGATGGGCTTTCGCACCTTCGTGCCGCTCGTCGCTGCCTGCCCCGGCTGCGGGCGCACGACCTCGACGGTGTTTCAGGAGCTTGCGTTCGAAATCCAATCTTACATTCGCGACTCGATGACCGAGTGGAAGAAGAAGTATCCGGGCGTCGAGACGCTGAACGTCGCGGTGATGGGCTGCATCGTGAACGGGCCCGGCGAATCGAAGCACGCCGATATCGGCATTTCGCTGCCGGGCACAGGCGAAGCGCCGGCGGCGCCTGTCTTCATCGACGGCAAGAAAGCGATGACGTTGCGCGGGCCGACCTTGGCCGCCGATTTCAAGGCAATCGTCGAAGACTATATCGCGCGGCGCTTCGGCGGCATTTCCGAAAAGCCGGCCGCGGAATAACTACTTTCCGCCGATCAGTTGCGAAGCGACACTCACGGTCAAGGCGATGATTGCGGTGTTGAACAAAAATGCGACCAGCCCCTGCACCATCGCGGTCCTACGCAAGATGCTCGCGCGGATTTCCACGTCGGAAGTCTGAAACGTGGTGCCGAGCACCGTCGCAAAATAGAGAAAGTCCCAGTAGTCGGGCTGTTTCTCGTTGGGGAAGCCGAGCGAATTGATGGAAAGCTTCGTGCGATAGACTTCGTGCGCATAATGAAGCGCGAAGGCGAAATTCACGAATAGCCAGGAGCCGAAGATCGCAGCAAGCGCGATGGCAATGCGAAGCGATCTGTCCGGTGCCTTGTCTTGCAGCGCGTCCGAGAGTTCGAGACCGAGTGCGATGAATGCAACGGCGGTCGCGAGTGTCACGATGATGAGCGTCGCGATCCGCCCTTCTTCTTCAAGGCCCGCGCGCTTTCTCAAATCTACCACGCTGGCGCTCGCCATCATCCGCAATGCAAGCGCGAGGAACAGCCAGACGCCCGCGTTCCACGCGATCAGAAAACGCGTAACAGGGAGGAAATTGCGCGCGGCAAACCAGACAATGATGCCGGCCGCAAGCGCGATAACGATCCGCGCATGCGCGAGCAGTTGCCGTTTGAAGACGCTGCTCGGGCGTTTTGCGGGGAGCTTCAGCATCTAGGATTTTCTCGCCGCGATGAAATCGGCGCAGGAGACAAGCCACTCTGCGCGATTGCCGAAAGGCCGCAACGCCCATTTCGCGTCGTCGGTAAGCTCGGTCAGTTTTCTGCGCGCGGAGCGGGGACCCAGCGCCGACACGAAGGTGGCTTTGTTCTTCGCGGCATCCTTGCCGACGGCCTTACAGACTTCCGCAGCACTGCCTTCGGCGTCCAGAAGATCGTCGGCGAGCTGAAACGCGGCGCCGACCGCGCGGCCGTAGCGGGAGATTGCATTCGCTTCCTTCTCGCCTGCGCCGCCGAGAATCGTTCCGGCATCGCAACAGGCAGAAAGCAGCGCCCCGGTTTTCATGCGCTGGACTTTCTCGATATCGGAAAGGGCGAGCGCCAGCGGCATTTTGCTTTCGGTGAAGCGGCCTTCGGCTTCGAGATCGAGCATCTGGCCGCCCGCCATGCCGCCGATGCCGCTTGCGCGCGCGAGACACTTTACGAGCGCTATGCGTACGGCGGGATCGCGGTGCGTTTTATCGCGCGAGAGCACATCGAAGGCGAGCGTCTGCAAGGCATCGCCCGCGAGCACCGCAGTCGCTTCGTCGAACGCCTTGTGCACGGTCGGCTTGCCGCGGCGGGTGTCGTCATTGTCCATTGCCGGAAGATCGTCATGGACCAGCGAATAGCAGTGCAGAAGTTCGAAGGCGGCGCCCGTATGCATCGCTTCCTGTTCGCCCACGCCGAAAATCGAAGCGGTCTCGACTACGAGCGCCGGGCGAAGACGCTTGCCGCCGCCGAGTACCGCGTGACGCATGGCCTCCAGCAGGCGCGCAGGACGCGCAAATTCATCCGGCAGCGGTTCCTTTGCGAGCAGGGCAGCGAGCAAGCTTTCGCAAATCTCTGCGTGCCATGCGAGGCGCTGCTCGAACTGGCTCGGCGGCTGCGGCTTTGTGCTCGTATCGGTCGTCATGCGGACGTTGTCGTGCCGCACCGTTACGCCGCCGTCAAACAGCGCTTGCCGCGCATGGCGCCGATGGCTCTAATGCCGCCTGCATGGATC
>JAKFYO010000367.1 GCA_021730825.1 Hyphomicrobiales bacterium | reverse complement strand
GAGTAATCGCTGTCCCACATGCGGCCAAGCGCCATCGGTGCGGTTTCGGTAGAGCCGAGGCCGGTGAGAAACGGAATGCGCTCGCCGCAAGTTTCGACCGCCAGTTCTTTCATCGCGTCGAACACAGGCTGCGAGAGTGCGGCACCCGCGAACCAGAGCACTTTCAGTTTGCTGAAGAAATTTTCGCGCAGCTCTTTATCCGCGCGCAGGAAGGGGATCAGCGCTTCGTAACCCTTCGGCACAGTGAAGTACCAGGTCGGGGCGACATCGCGAAGATTGCGTACGGTCAATTCGATCGCGCCCGGCGCCGGCTTGCCCTCGTCGATGTAAAACGTGCCGCCATTATAAAGCACGAGATAGACGTCGTGATTGCCGCCCGCAGTGTGATGCCACGGCGCCCAGTCGAGCACGACCGGCGGCTCGTCCTGAAAATACTGCAGCGACGAACGCAGCATAACCTGATTGGAGCAAAGCATGCGCTGCGTGTTGATCACGCCTTTCGGCACGCCGGTCGATCCGGAAGTGAAAAGGAACTTGGCGATGGTATCGCCATTTACCTTCGCGTTCGCTCTATCGATCGCGGGGGTCGGCTTTGTCGCCGCCAAATCGGAAAGCAGCGTCGTCTTGCGCCCATTCAGTGGATTTTTTGCGACGATGACTTCGACGTCTTGCGGCACAATCGTTTCGATTGCTTTCTCGAACGGCGCACCATCGGCGATAAAGACAAGGCCGGGCGTGAGCAGTTTGAAAATTTCCCGCAACTTTCCGAAGTCTGTGGAGATCAAGGAATAGGCGGGGGAGATCGGCGCGTAAGCGATGCCGGCGTAAAGCGCACCGAGCGAGAGCATCTGATGATCGACGCTGTTGCCCGACAGAATTACGAGCGGCTTCTCGGCAGAAAGATTTCGTGAAAGCAGCGCCTCGCCATAACTTTTGGCGAGCGCGAGTGCCCCGGCGTAAGTGACCTTGCGCCAGCCCCCCTGCTCGTTGCGCTCGGCCATGAACACGCGGTCCGGCGTTTCTTTCGCCCAATGCTCGAGACGTTCGGTGATCTTGTCCGGATAGGAGGCGAGTTTCTCCTGGCACGTCATATAGATCGTGCCGTCTGCGCGCTTTTCGATTGTGGGTTCGAGTCTACTTAGGCGGACTTTGCGAACCGGAATCTCTGCGGCGGATTTATCCTGCCGCACTGCATTGGACATTCCCGTCTCCCGAACTTCGAACCGCTTATTTGCGATCTCGCTTTCTTGTACTTAGCGAACGACTTTCGGTGCGCGCTTTTCGAGGAATGCGCGCAGGCGATCCTTCGCTTCCTGATCCGATGACGCGACCGAAGAAATGATCGATTCCACGACATAACCGCCCGCGGTGTCGAATTCCGCGATACGCGGCAGCACGTTCGTGATCGCAAAATTCGTGAGCGGTGCGTTCTCGGCAATGCGCTTCGCGAGCTCGATACCCTTCTTCAGGCCGTCGCCGTTCTCGACCAGATAATTCGAGATGCCCATATGCTGCCCGTCTTCGGCACCGAAGATCCGGCCGGTCAGCATCATGTCCATCATCTTCGCAGTACCGATCAGGCGCGGAATGCGAACCGAACCGCCGCCGCCGACATAAATGCCGCGGCTTCCTTCCGGCAATGCGTAGTAGGCCGACTTCTCGGCAACGCGGATGTGCGTGGCACACGCAAGCTCTAACCCGCCGCCAACCACCGCGCCATGAAGCACGGACACCACCGGTGCCTTACCGAACTCGATGCGCTCGAAGGCGTAGTGCCACATGCGCGAGTGATGATAGCCCTCGATGAAATCGGTTTCGGTGAGCGACGAGAGATCGAGGCCCGCGGAGAAATGCTCGCCTTCGCCGTGCAGCACGACAGCCTTCACTTCTTCTGGAATGTCGATGAAAAAGTTTTCGAGGCCGCGCACGATCTCGGTATTCAAGGCGTTGCGCTTGTCCGGCCGCGAAAGTTTCAGAATCGCAATCTCGCCGTCGAACTGGACAGACAATTCGCGCGGCAATGCCTGCGCGAGTTTGCTCTGGGCAGATGTAGCGGCCATTTCAGCTCCCCGGACTTGATTTAGTTATATTATATAACTTTCTTCGCCTCCAGCAAGGGAGGAATTTTATCTCATATTTTCAATGGCTTGCGCCTGAGCCGCTAGAGGACTTCAAACAGATCGAGTTTCACCTTCATCTTTTCCCGCGCGCCGACCGCGATCGTGAGCACGCGGTTGAGCCAGCCGGCCTCGGGATCGGCGGTCTCGAAGCGCACGCAGGTCCGGAAATAATATTGGTCGCGGGTGACCGGCTCGCCTTTTGCGAGCTTCGCGATCACTTCTGGCGGGCCATGCCGAAGACCGGCGCTCGTCACCAGCACCAAGCCGCCGCCTTCAATCTGGAAGGTGTATTTTGCGAAGATATCGGCAACGCCATCGTTCCGGATGATCTGCCAGTCCGCTCCGCCGGGAAGGATTTTTCCCTTTAGTTTCTGGCCGCTAACGCTGCCACCGATAATGTTGATCACCCGTCGTTCGCCGTAGGGCGTTTTGCCGAAGAGCTGCGGCTCCTCGAGATCGGCCTCGATGCGAATGACCGGATCTTTCGACAACATCGTCACCTCCTCGACTGATTTTCCGTTCGACGCTTAGCGCGCGTTCGCCGCAAGTGACATCCTAATTGCTTTGGCTAATTGCTTTTGCGACTCACTCGCGAATGAAACAATTCAATAGATACGCTCTATTGTTTTTTATGAATCGACTCAAAAACTCGCACGTGCGGGACAAAGATTCGTGCACTGCATCAACGATTTCAGCCGCTTCCGTGGAATAATGTATGCACAATTAATTGGACTCCGTGGAAGTTCGGGTTAGCCTTCCTCGTCCCAACCCGACGTTAGATCGAGTGGGACCACTCTAGGGAGGACGGGAATGATCCAATCGAAACGTAATTCTTTGTTTGTTGCCGCCGCAGCACTCGGTGTTGCGCTGAGCGGAACGCCTGCATCGGCACAATGGGAGCCGCAGCGCACCGTTGAAATCATCGTACCCGCCGGCACCGGCGGCGGCGCCGATCAGATGGCACGCGCCATCCAGGGCATCGTCGCCAAACACAATCTGATGAAGCAGTCGATGATCGTCGTGAATAAGGCCGGCGGCGCAGGCTCCGAAGGCTTCCTCGACGTGAAGGGCTCGGCCGGTAATCCGCACAAGCTCATCATCACGCTGTCGAACCTTTTCACCACGCCGCTCGGTACCAACCAGCCGTTCAGCTACAAGGACTTCACGCCGGTCGCGATGCTTGCGCTCGACGAATTCGTCCTCTGGGTGAATGCCGAGAAGCCCTACAAGAACGTGAAGGAATTCCTGGAGGCCGCGAAGAAGGGCGGCTTCAAGATGGCCGGCACCGGCTCGCGCCAGGAAGACCAGATCATCACTGCCGCGATCGAAAAGGCCGCGGGCGTGAAGTTCACCTACGTTCCGTATCGTGGCGGCGGCGAAGTAGCCGTGCAGCTCGTCGGCAATCACGCCGACGCGACCGTGAACAACCCGATCGAAGCAGTCGCGCACTGGAAGGGCGGCAAGCTCCGTCCGCTTTGCGTGTTCGACGGCAAGACGCTGCCCTATAACGAAAAGATCGCCGGCGACGCAGCCTGGAGCTCGATCCCGACCTGCAAATCGCAGGGTCTCGACGTCGAGTATCTCATGCTCCGCGGTTTCTTCATGACGCCGGGCGCAACCCCAGAGCAGGTCAAGTTCTATGTCGACCTGTTCCAGAAGGTGCGCGCGACGCCGGAGTGGAAGGACCTCATGAACAATGGTGCGTTCAACACGACCTTCATGACCGGCAAGGAGTACGTGGAGTGGGTGTCGAAAGAGCACACCCGCCACCTCAATCTCATGAAGGAAGCCGGCTTCCTTTCGACCAACTAAATCTCACGCCGGCGGAGAGATCCGCCGGCGTCTTTGTTTCTCTACGCACAAGGAAAGAGCGTCATGAGTGGTGACGGAAACGCCGCGGACCAAGGTCCTGCGCATCGTACGATCGAACTCGCAGTCGCAGCGGGTATCGGCATCTTCGCAATTCTAGTCGTTTATGGCGCGCTGCAAGCGGGTATCGGCTGGGGCTTCGAGGGACCGAAAGCAGGTTTCTTTCCCTTCATCATGGGGACCATTCTCATCGGCGCCACGGCAATGAACCTCTGGCACGCGTTTCAAGGCAGCCGCACCAAAGTGTTCGCCGATTGGGGCGCACTGAAGCAAGTCGGCGCCGTCACCATCCCGATCGCTGTTTACATCGTTCTCATTCCGTTTATCGGCATCTACATCTCGTCTGCGATCCTGATTGCGTATTTCATGCAGCGGATCAGCAGCTACGGTGTGGTTCGCACGGCGCTAGTATCTATCGGCGTCCCTCTCGTCACCTTTTTCGTGTTCGAACGGTGGTTCCTCGTCGCGCTCCCCAAAGGTCCGCTCGAAGCCATGCTCGGCTACTGATCACCCAAAATCGCAACCGCATAACATCGAAGTGTAGCCATGGCTGAATTTGCAAATCTCTTTAACGGTTTCGCGACGGTGCTCGCGTTCCAGGATGTCAACATCTTCGGAACGCAGATGTATTTGCCGTTCAACGTGTTCCTCATGGTCGTCGGCATTGTGCTCGGCGTGATCATCGGCGTGTTGCCGGGTCTGGGCGGCGCCAATGGTGTCGCGATCCTGCTTCCCCTCACCTTCTCGATGCAGCCGACTTCGGCTGTGATCCTGCTCTCCTGTATCTACTGGGGCGCGCTATTCGGCGGCGCAATCACTTCGATTCTCTTCAATATTCCGGGCGAGCCGTGGTCGGTTGCGACGACCTTCGACGGTTATCCGATGGCACAACAGGGCAGGGCGGGCGAAGCGCTCACCGCAGCCTTTACCTCGTCCTTTATCGGCGCCTTCTTCGCGGTGATCATGATCACGTTGCTCGCACCGATGGTCGCGGCCTTCGCGCTGCGATTTGGTGCGGCGGAAAAGTTCGCGGTCTATTTCCTGGCCTTCGCGAGCTTCGTCGGCCTTTCCAAGGAGCCGCCGTTCAAGACGCTCGCCGCCATGGTGATCGGCTTTGCACTGGCAACCTTCGGCACCGACCACATGACCGGCTCGCTGCGTCTCACTTTCGGTTCGCAGTACCTGCTTCCGGGTTTCGACTTCCTGATCGCCGTCATCGGTCTCTTCGGCATCGGCGAAATTCTGCTCACCATGGAAGAAGGTCTGAAGTTCAAGGGCAAGGACGCGAAGATCAATCTCCGTGTCGTGCTCGATACATGGAAGAAATTGCCCGCATATTGGTGGACATATCTGCGCTCCTGCCTAATCGGCTGCTGGATGGGCATTACGCCGGCAGGCGCAACACCTGCATCCTTCATGAGCTATGGCATCGCCAAGCGCGTGTCGAAGAACGGCAAGAACTTCGGCAACGGCGAAATCGAAGGCGTGATCGCGCCTGAGACCGCGGCACACGCGGCCGGCAAGTCGGCGTTGTTGCCGATGCTCGCACTTGGCGTACCCGGCTCGCCGACGGCGGCGGTTCTGCTTGGCGGTCTCCTAATCTGGGGATTGCAGCCCGGCCCGACGCTGTTCACCGAAAACTCGGAATTCGTGTGGGGCCTGATCGCCTCCATGTATCTCGGCAACGTCGTCGGTCTCATTATCGTGCTGACTTGCGTGCCGCTGCTCGCTGCGATCCTGCGGGTTCCGTTCGGCATCATCGCGCCGATCATTCTCATGTTCTGTGCGGTCGGCGCTTACACCGTCCGCAACAGCTTCTTCGACGTGATCATGATGCTGGCATTCGGTCTCCTCGGTTATCTGTTCAAGAAGACGAACTATCCGCTAGCACCGCTGGTGCTGGCGATGGTGCTTGGCGACCGCGCGGAAGAAGCTTTCCGTCAGGCGCTGGTCGGCTCGGGCGGCAGCCTCGGCGTATTTTTCTCGAACGGGCTTGTCAGCACGATCATGGCGCTCGGTTTCATCGCCCTGTTCTGGTCGGTGATCTCGGCAGGTCTCAGCCGCATTCGCGGTACAGCGCCTGCCACCGCTGGATAAGACAAATAAAAGCGGCGGAGGCGGCAAAGAAGAGTCGCCTCCGCTGTAATTATGTATTACAGTAACTGTATCATGCAGTTAGCATGAAGGTCATTGAGTATGAGCACACCGATTACGGGTGCGGCCGCCAACCAAGAAGAAGCCGAGCGTATTACCGCAGAGCCGCTTGAAGGCACCGCCACTTTCAAAGACCGCGCGTACAACGCGCTGAAAGAAGTTTTGCTCTCGCTCGATATCTACGGGCGGCGCGGAGAAATTCGTCTCGACGAACGCGCCCTCGCCCTGCAATTCGGCATCAGCCGCACACCTGTGCGCGAAGCCATGGCGCAGCTCGAGCGCGAGGGTTTCGTGCGCTCGGTTCCCCGCCGCGGCATCTACATCGTCCGCAAAACCAAGCGCCAAGTGGTCGAACTGATCGAGGCCTGGGCGGCGCTGGAAAGCATGGCGGCGCGGCTTATCACCGAAAACTGCTCGGACGACGAGATTTCCCATCTGCGCGAGATGTTCGCGAAGTTCGAGAACGGCAAGCTTCACGTGAAGCTCGACGAATATTCCGAGGTGAACATTCAGTTTCACCAGACCATCATCTCGATGAGCAAGAACGCAACGCTCATCCGTCTTGCGGAAAACCTCTTCACGCATATGCGCATGATCCGCCGCAAGACCATCGTGGAGAAGAATCGGGCCGACCGCTCGATCCACGATCACCTGAACATCATCGAAGCGATCGAATCCCGCGACACGCCGCGGGCCGAAACACTCGTTCGTCAGCACGCGCTCGGCCTTGCCGATCACGTCGCGAAGAACGCCGACTATCTCGACTAACAAAAAAAGAAAATTTCTGGAGGGAGACCATGGCAGAGGTGGCTTTGAAAGCAGCGGGACCGGAAGAAGATCTGACCGACGGCTTTAACCTGATCATCGACGCGCTGAAACTGAATGGCATCAAGAACATTTATGCCGTTCCCGGCATTCCGATCACGGATTTCCTGCGTATGTCGCAGGCGGCCGGCCTTCGCGTCATCTCCTTCCGTCACGAACAGAACGCAGGCTATGCCGCGTCGATCGCGGGCTGGCTGACGAAACAGCCGGGCGTTTGCGTTACCGTTTCGGCGCCGGGCTTCCTGAACGGTCTGACTGCGCTCGCGCATGCGACCACGAACTGCTTCCCGATGATCATGATTTCGGGTTCGTCCGAACGTGAAGTCGTCGACCTGCAGCAGGGCGACTACGAAGAAATGGATCAGCTCGCGATCGCGAAGACCATGTGCAAGGCGGCCTATCGCGTGCTCCACGCACAGGACATCGGCATCGGTATCGCGCGCGCGATTCGCTCGGCGGTATCGGGCCGTCCCGGCGGCGTTTATCTCGACTTGCCGGCGAAGCTCTTCGGCCAGGTTATGGGCGCGGACGCAGGCAAGAATTCGCTCGTGAAAGTAATCGATGCGGCGCCTGCGCAGATTCCAGGGCCCGATTCAGTGAAGCGTGCCCTCGACGTAATCAAGGGCGCGAAAAAGCCGCTCATCATTCTCGGCAAGGGCGCGGCTTACGCGCAGTGCGACGAAGCGATCAAGAACTTCGTCGAAAAGTCCGGCATTCCGTTCCTGCCGATGTCGATGGCAAAGGGACTTCTCCCCGATACGCACCCGCAATGCGCGGGTGCTGCGCGCTCGCTGGTGCTGAAAGATAGCGACGTCGTCATCATGATGGGCGCGCGTCTTAACTGGCTCTTGTCGCACGGCAAGGGCAAGAACTGGGGCGATGCACCGAAGAAGTTTGTACAGCTCGACATCGAACCGAAGGAAATGGATTCGAACGTCGAAATCGTGGCTCCCGTCGTCGGCGACATGGGCTCCTGCGTGAACGCGCTGCTTCAAGCCATGGGCAACAACTTCCCGAAGGCGAACGCGGACTGGATGGCGACCGTTGCGAAGAAGCGCGACGAGAACGTCGCCAAGATGGCGCCGAAGCTCATGAACAACAACGTGCCGATGGATTACCACGGTGCGCTTGGCGTGATTAAGCAGGTTATGACGGAGCGTCCGGACACGATGTTCGTGAACGAAGGTGCAAACACGCTCGATCTCGCGCGCGGCATCGTCGATATCGCGAAACCGCGCAAGCGCATCGACGTCGGCACCTGGGGCATCATGGGTATCGGCATGGGCTATTGCGTCGCTGCCGCTGTCGAAACCGGCCATAAGGTGCTCGCGGTCGAAGGCGACAGCGCATTCGGCTTCTCCGGCATGGAGACCGAAACTATCGCTCGCTACAACCTGCCGGTCTGCATCGTCATCTTCAACAACGACGGCATCTATCGCGGCACCGACACCAACGCCACCAGCAACGACCCGGCTACCACCGTGTTCGTAAAGGGCGCTCGCTACGACAAGATGATGGAAGGTTTCGGCGGCGTCGGCGTCAACGCCACTTCGCCGGACGAACTCCGTCAGGCGATCAATGCTGCGCTCGATAGCGGCAAGCCGACTCTGATTAACGCGGTGATCGATCCGGCGGCGGGCTCCGAGTCCGGCCGCATCGGCAATCTCAATCCGCAAAGCGCACTCAAGAAAAAGTAATTCTCTGAACGAGCGAGAACAGTCATGGCAAAAGCAAAGAAAAAATCGAAACTCAAAGTCGTGAAAGCGAAGAAGGCAAAGAAGCCGGCCGCGAAGAAGGCGAACGGCCTGCCCTCACCCTCGAAGAAGAAGTTCGGCGAAGCCGGCCTCGCGCTCGACGGCGTGCGTATTCTCGACTTCACCCACGTTCAATCGGGCCCGACCTGCACGCAGTTGCTCGCATGGTTCGGCGCGGACGTGATCAAGGTCGAGCGTCCGGGCGTCGGCGACATTACGCGCGGCCAGCTTATCGATGTGAAGGGTGCCGACTCGCTCTACTTCACGATGCTGAACCACAACAAGCGTTCGATCACGATCGACAGTAAGCACAAGAAGGGCAAGGAGATCCTCGATCGCCTCATTAAAGAGTGCGACATCCTCGTCGAAAACTTCGCACCGGGCGCACTCGATCGCATGGGTCTCACCTGGGAGCACATCCACAAGCTGAACCCGCGCATGATCGTGGCTTCGGTAAAGGGTTTCGGCCCCGGCCCGTACGAAGACTGCAAGGTTTACGAGAACGTCGCACAGTGCACCGGCGGCTCGGCTTCGACCACCGGTTTCCGCGACGGTCCGCCGCTCGTCACCGGCGCCCAGATCGGCGACTCCGGCACGGGCCTTCATCTCGCACTCGGCATCGTGACGGCACTCTATCAGCGCAGCCGTACCGGCCGCGGCCAGAAAGTGCTCTGCGCGATGCAGGACGGCGTTCTTAACCTTGCGCGTGTGAAACTGCGCGACCAGCAGCGCCTGAAGCACGGTCCGCTCACCGAGTTCTCGCAGTACGGCGAAGGCGTTCCGTTCGGCGACGCAGTGCCGCGCGCAGGCAACGACTCCGGCGGTGGCCAGCCGGGCCGCATCTTGAAGTGCAAGGGCTGGGAGAACGACCCCAACGCTTACATCTACTTCATCACGCAGGCCCCGGTGTGGGAGCCGATCTGCGATGTGATCGGCGAGCCGACCTGGAAGACCGATCCGGAATTCTCGACGCCGAAAGCGCGTTTGCCGAAGTTGAACGCGATCTTCGCGCGCATCGAGAAGTGGACCATGACCAAGACCAAGTTCGAGGCCATGGACATTCTGAACAAGTACGACATTCCGTGCGGCCCGATCCTTTCGATGAAGGAACTCGCGGAAGACCAGTCGCTGCGTAAAACCGGAACGGTTGTCGAAGTCGATCATCCGAAGCGCGGCAAGTACCTGACGGTCGGCAATCCGATCAAGCTGTCTGACTCGCTTTCGAAGGTGAAGCGTTCGCCGCTCCTTGGCGAGCACACCGACGAAATTCTCAAGGATGTTCTTGGCTACTCGGCCAAGGAGATCGGCGACATCAAGATGTCGGGCGCAATCACGGCGCCGGAGAAGAAAGAGAAAGCGGCTTAAGAAGAAATCACCCCGCCCCAACAACGGGGCGGGGTTTTTAAGAACAAAAACTCCTGGGGAGATTTGACGATGCGTATCGTCGTGCATGGCCAGCAGGCCTTCGGCAAAGCCGTTCTCGAAGCGCTTCTGAAGCGCGGTGAAAATGTTGTCGGCGTCTATGTCGCGCCGGAAAAAGAAGGCCAGAAGGCGGACCCGCTGAAGGAAGCGGCGTTAGCTGCGAACCTTCCGGTGTTCCAGCCGGACTCCTACAAGAAGCCGGAAGTCTGGGAGCAGTTTAAATCTCTGAAGCCCGATCTTCAGGTCATGGCTTTCGTCACGCTGTTCGTCCCGGAAGAATTTCTGAACATCCCGACGCACGGATCGATCCAGTATCACCCGTCGCTGTTGCCGCTCTATCGCGGCGCGTCGGCGATCAACTGGCCAATCATCAAGGGCGAAAAGGAAACCGGCCTTTCGATCTTCTGGCCCGATAACGGTCTCGATACCGGCGACATTCTTATCCAGAAGAAGACGCCTATCTCCGACAAGGACACGCTCGGCACCGTCTATTTCGACCGTCTGTTTCCGATGGGCGTCGACGCGATGATGGAATCCGTCGATCTCGTCAAAGCCGGCAAGGCGCCGAAGATCAAGCAAGACGAATCCAAAGCGACCTATGAAGGTCTCTGCCGCGAAGGCAACGCGCATGTCGATTTCGGCAAGCCGTGGGAACAGATCGACCGTCTCATCCGCGGCTGCGCGCCTGCGCCCGGTGCGTGGGCCACGATCAACGGCGCGAAGCTTAAAATTCTCGAAGCGACGCCACTGCCCGCCCGCGATCCGAAAGGCATCGCAGGCAAGCTCGGCGAAGTCGTCGTCGTCGACAAAGACAGCGTCACCGTCGTGTGCGCTGACGGCCGTATCAAGCTCACGCGCGTTCAGGCCGATGGGCCGAAGATGGGCGCCGGCGAATGGGCGGCAGCCAGCAAGATCGAAAAAGGGGCGCGCTTTTCGTAACGACTTTCACTAGTTTCTCGAAACTCTACCAGTCACGGATCAAGTCACATGCCTGCTTCACAACATCAGAATCCGAAATCGGACATCGAAATCGCTCAGGCCGCAAAGATGCGGCCGATCATGGATGTCGCCAAAGAACGTCTCGGCATCGACGCGAAGAATCTTGAGCCCTACGGCCACTACAAGGCCAAGGTCTCGATGGACTACATTAAGTCGCTGAGCGGCAAGAAAGACGGCAAGCTCATTCTTGTCACCGCGATTTCGCCGACGCCCGCAGGCGAAGGCAAGACCACGACGACTGTGGGTCTCACCGACGCACTCAACCACATCGGCAAGAAAGCAATGTGTGCGCTGCGCGAACCCTCGCTCGGCCCCTGCTTCGGCGTGAAGGGTGGTGCTGCCGGCGGCGGTTATGCGCAGGTCGTGCCGATGGAAGACATCAATCTGCACTTCACCGGTGACTTCCATGCGATCACGTCGGCGCACAATCTTCTTTCCGCGCTGATCGACAATCACATCTACTGGGGCAACGCTGCCGGCATCGACTCGCGCCGCGTCGCCTGGCGCCGCGTGCTCGACATGAACGACCGCGCGCTTCGCGAAATCGTCTGCTCGCTCGGTGGCGTCGCAAACGGTTATCCGCGCGAAGCGGGCTTTGACATCACGGTCGCATCCGAAGTCATGGCGATCTTCTGCCTTGCGAAAGATCTCGAAGACCTCAAGACCCGTCTCGGCAATATCATCATCGGCTACACCCGCGACCGTAAACCCGTGCGCGCCAAGGATATCAATGCACACGGCGCAATGACGGCGCTGCTGAAAGACGCGATCGCGCCGAACCTCGTACAGACGCTGGAAGGCACCCTCGCCTTTATTCACGGCGGTCCGTTCGCAAATATCGCACACGGCTGCAACTCGGTGTCGGCAACGACTTCCGCGCTGAAGCTTGCGGACTATGTCGTGACCGAAGCCGGTTTCGGCGCCGATCTCGGTGCCGAGAAATTCCTCGACATCAAGTGCCGCAAAGCTGGCCTCAAGCCGGACTGCGTCGTGATCGTCGCGACCATCCGCGCGCTCAAGATGCATGGCGGTGTTGCGAAGGCCGATCTCAAGAAGGAAGACCTGAAGGCGTTAGAGGCCGGTATGTCGAACCTTCAGCGTCACATCGAGAATATCAAGAAGTTCGGCCTGCCGTCTGTCGTCTCGATCAACCGCTTCTCGGCAGACACCGATGCCGAAATCGCTCTCGTTAAAGAAAAGTGCAAAGCACTCGGCGTCGAAGCATTGATGGCCGACCATTGGGCCGAAGGCGGTGCTGGTGCTGCCGATGTCGCGAAAGCCGTAGTCAAGGTTTGCGACGAAGGCAAAGCGAACCTGAAGCTGCTCTACGCCGACGAAATGCCGTTGTTCGA
>JAKFYO010000165.1 GCA_021730825.1 Hyphomicrobiales bacterium | reverse complement strand
GTGGTGGACCGATCAGCTTTCGCGCGAGACTTTCTTCGGAGCGTTGATGGCAGGTGCCGTCAATTCCTGCATGATCGCGGCAATTCTTGCGGGCGCCGCGTTTCTCACGACCGCGATGGGTTTCACCGGCATACCGCGTGCACTCGCCGAGTGGATCACGACACTCGGTCTCTCGCAGTGGCAACTGCTGTTCGCGCTTACGATCTTCTTCATCATTCTCGGCTGCTTTCTCGACGGCATCTCGATGGTCGTGCTCACGACTTCGGTTATCATGCCGCTCGTGACCGCGGCGGGGTTCGATCTGATCTGGTTCGGCATCTATATCGTGCTGGTCGTCGAAATGGCGCAGATCACGCCGCCGGTCGGTTTCAATCTCTTCGTACTGCAGGGCATGACCGGGCGATCGATCTTCGCGATAGGCGGCTATGCATTCCCGCTATTTCTTCTGATGTGCGTCGCGGTTATCCTGCTTGCGGTTTTCCCGCAGCTCGCATTGTGGCTGCCCTCCACGATGCTCGACGTTAAGTAGGAAGCTTTCATGCAATACGTCCGCTTCGGCGCCACCGGGATGAAGGTCTCGCGTCTGTGCTTCGGCTGTATGACCTACGGCTCGAAGTCCTGGCGCGAATGGGTGCTGACCGAAGAGGATTCGAAGCCGTTTTACAAAGCGGCCTTCGATGCGGGCATCAACTTTTACGACACCGCGGATGTGTATTCGCAAGGCGTGAGCGAGGAAATTCTCGGCCGCGCGGTGAAGGAACACGCAAGCCGCCGCGAGGAGGTCGCGGTCGCGACCAAGGTTTACAATCCGATGGGCAAGGCGCCGAACCTGAAAGGTCTCTCGCGTAAGCACATCATGGAAGGCATCGACGCCTCGCTAAAACGTCTCAAGATGGATTATGTCGACCTCTACATCATCCATCGCTTCGATTACGACACCGAGATGGAGGAAACGCTGGAAGCGCTCTCCGATGTCGTCAAAGCCGGCAAAGCGCTTTATCTCGGCGCATCTTCCATGTGGTCGTGGCAGTTTGCGAAGATGCTGACTATGCAGAAGGAGCGGGGCTTGGCCCGCTTTGTCTCCATGCAGAATTACTACAACCTCATCTACCGCGAAGAAGAGCGGGAGATGCTGCCGCTTTGCAAGGAAGAGAAGATCGCGGTGACGCCGTGGTCGCCGATTGCGCGCGGCTTTCTTGCGGGCTCGATGCCGTCGCAAGGCGAGAAAACGCTGCGCGGTAACACCGACGACTTTGCAAAAACGCTTGGCATCGGCGCGACCGACACCGACCACGAAATCGCCGAACGGGTTCGCGTGACCGCCGAGAAGCTTGGCGTTTCGCGCGCGGCCGTCGCGATCGCATGGACAATGCATAATCCGCTCGTGACATCGCCGATCATCGGCGCATCCAAGCCCCATCATCTGCCGGATGCCCTGAAGGCGCTCGAAATCAAATTCGACGACGCGACGAAAAAATATCTCGAAGAGCCGTACCGGACGCGGAAGCCCGCGGGGCACGTTTGATTCCCGACGATCCGCTTTTCTATATCGTCGGCCTGACCACGATTTTCATCGTTGCGGTAGGCAAGGGCGCATTCGGCGGCGGGCTCGCCATTCTTGGTGTGCCGTTGCTTTCACTGGTGCTGCCGCCGCTTGATGCTGCGATTGTCGTGGCGCCGCTCGTGACCTTCATGGACTTCTTCGCGTTCGGCTCGTTCGGCCGCAACACATGGTCGAAGCCGGATCTTGTCTGGCTTGCGCCGGCGCTGCTGGCCGGTATCGCGCTCGGGTACATTTTCTTCGTCTATGTCGATCCTCGTATCGTCGCAGCGGGCATCGGTGCGATCACCGTGGTTTTTGCACTCGATTGGTTTTTGCGCGGCAGAAAAGCCGAACATAAAGAGCGGCCCGTATCGCCGCCGCTTGCGTTGCTTGCGGGAAGTGCTGCGGGCTTCACGACATTCGTCGCGCATGCCGGCGGCCCGCCGATGACTGCGTATCTCCTGTATCGCGGTTTGAACAAAACCGTTTACGCAGGCACCGCGGTTGCGCTCTTCAGTCTCGGCAATCTCGTGAAGCTCATTCCTTATTCAGCGTTGGCATTCGCAAAACCCTCTACCCTGCTGCAGGCGCTGGTGCTCGCGCCCGTCGTGCCGCTCGGCGTCTGGCTCGGAAAATACATTCACGACCGGCTCGATCAGGCGCGTTTGTTTTTCTGGTGCTACGTGATCCTGCTCGTCGCGGCAGCGAAACTGCTCTACGATGCGCTCCGCGCTTTTTCCGTGTAAGTGTTAGTAAAATAAACGCTTTTCCGGTTCATCCTTGACTCTATATTGCCGCGCGGGCTATCACCACGCCGCTTGGCACTCGAAATATGTGAGTGCCACAAACTTTTTCCGCGCGATCTGCGCGAAGCCCCAAGGAAACTTACGAGGAGCCCAGCATGAAAAAATTCCGTCCCCTGCATGACCGCGTCGTCGTCAAGCGTATCGACGCCGACACCAAAACCAAAAGCGGCATCATCATTCCCGACAGCGCGCAGGAAAAGCCGTCGGAAGGCGAAGTGGTTGCTGTCGGCACCGGCGGCCGCGACGAAAACGGCAAGCTGATCCCGATCGACGTTAAGGTCGGCGACCGCATCCTGTTCGGCAAATGGTCGGGCACCGAAGTGAAGATCGATGGCCAGGAACTCCTCATCATGAAGGAGTCGGACATCATGGGCATCATCAAGTAAGCCGGAGTAAGTAAAATGGCTGCGAAAGAAGTAAGATTTTCAACCGACGCGCGCGACCGCATGTTGCGCGGCGTCGATCAACTTGCGAATGCGGTAAAGATCACGCTCGGTCCCAAGGGCCGCAATGTCGTGATCGACAAGAGCTTCGGTGCGCCGCGTATCACCAAGGATGGCGTCACGGTCGCAAAAGAAATCGAGTTCGACGACAAGTTCGAGAACATGGGCGCGCAGATGGTGCGCGAAGTGGCCTCGAAGACCAACGATATGGCCGGTGATGGCACCACGACGGCGACCGTTCTCGCACAAGCGATCGTGCGGGAAGGTGTGAAGCTGGTTGCCGCCGGCATGAACCCGATGGACCTGAAGCGCGGCATCGATATCGCGGTCGCGAGAGTCATCGACGATATTTCGAAGAATGCGCGCGACGTGAAGTCCTCGAAGGAAGTAGCGCAGGTCGGCACCATCTCCGCGAACGGCGAAGAGAACATCGGCAAGATGATCGCCGAAGCCATGCAGCGTGTCGGCAACGAAGGCGTGATCACGGTCGAGGAAGCGAAATCTCTCGAAACCGACGTCGATATCGTCGAAGGCATGCAGTTCGACCGCGGCTATATCTCGCCATACTTCGTGACGAACGCGGACAAGATGATCGCCGAACTGAACGATCCTTACATTCTGATTTTCGAGAAGAAGCTGTCCACGTTGCAGTCGATGCTGCCGGTGCTTGAAGCGGTCATCCAGACCGGCAAGCCGGTCTTGATCATCGCCGAAGAAGTCGAAGGCGAAGCGCTCGCAACCCTCGTCGTGAACCGCCTCCGCGGCGGCCTCAAGGTCGCAGCGGTGAAAGCGCCCGGCTTCGGCGACCGTCGCAAGGCGATGCTCGAAGACATCGCAATTCTCACCAATGGCCAGATGATTGCCGAAGATCTCGGCATCAAGCTGGAAAGCGTGACGCTGGAGATGCTCGGCCGCGCCAAGAAGGTCGTGATCGAAAAAGAAAAGTGCACGATCATCGACGGCACCGGCAAGAAGAAAGACATCGAAGCCCGCGTCGCGCAGATCAAACAGCAGATCGAGGAAACCACCTCGGACTACGACAAGGAAAAATTGCAGGAGCGTCTCGCGAAGCTCGCAGGCGGCGTCGCGGTGATCCGCGTCGGCGGTGCTACCGAAATCGAGGTGAAGGAGCGCAAGGACCGCGTCGATGACGCGCTCAATGCGACCCGCGCCGCGGTGGAAGAAGGCATCGTGCCGGGCGGCGGCGTTGCGCTTCTGCGTGCGAAAAAGGCCGTCGGCCGCATCAAGGACGAAAATGAAGACGTCCAGGCCGGCATCAATATCGTGCTGAAGGCGCTCGAGGCACCGATCCGTCAAATCGCGGAGAATGCCGGTGTCGAAGGTTCGATCGTGGTCGGCAAGATCACCGAACAGAACGACCCGGATTACGGCTTCGACGCGCAGACCGAAAAATACGGCGACATGTTCAAGGCCGGCATCATCGACCCGGCCAAAGTCGTCCGCACTGCGTTGCAGGACGCGGCTTCCATCGCCGGTCTTCTGGTGACAACCGAAGCGATGGTCGCCGAACTGCCGAAGAAGGATGCGGCAGCACCCGCAATGCCGGGCGGTGGAATGGACTTTTAGTCCATTCCAGCCGCCTGATTTTTAGATTGTCGAAGTCGGCTAAAGCCGGCTTCGATTGGCGGAATGGACTTCTAAGAGGTTCTTTCAATCGAAACAAAAAAGGCGCGGAGAAATCCGCGCCTTTTTTTGCAGAGAACTAGCTGCGGTTTATCCACCGGTCGAGAACCGCATGTTCAGACCGAGCCGCACGATGTGCAGATAGGGATCGCCGGTGATCGCGACCGGGGTGCCGATACCGGTTTCGAAACCGCGGATGTCGAGATGTGCGAAATCGATATAGAGATATTCGATCTTAAACCGCCAGTTGCCAGAGATCGCCCGCTCGTAACCAACGCCGACCACATAACCGGCAAGCCACTTGTCGCCGTTGATCAAGCCGTCGTTCGCGTCGAAGTCGGCAAACACGTTCGCCTGAAACTTGGCAAAAGCGCCGCCCGCCGTGAAAAAGAACAGGTTGCGGTCCATTACGTAGCCGAGGCGGGCACGGACAGTACTGAAGTAGTCGATAGCGAGCGTCGCGTAGGACGCGCCGCCGCCCGGATAAATGAAATTGTAGGTGTCGTTGATGTCCGAGATCTGGAAGTCGGCCTCGATACCGAACAGCCAGTTCGGGCGGAATTGCCAGTTGTAACCGATCTGGACGCCACCGAAGAACCCTTGCGGATGCAGGTTCAAGAGTAAGTCGGGCGTACCGGCTGGCCTCTCGAGCCAATAGTTAGGGTCGAAGCCGTAGCCTGCGTTCACGCCGCCGTACCAGCCTGTCCAGTTGTAACCGGCTGCTGCCTTATAAACCGGTCCCTTGACTGGGATGTCGGCGGCGATTGCGGGGCTGCTGAAAAGCGCAGCGGCCGCGACTGCGGATAAAATTGCTTTTTTCATTTATGAACGCCCCTAAGAACCCAAGAAGGGTACTCCCGTAGTCACCCTGCGACAAATCTTCGTTGGCTTGTTTTGACGTATTTTTGCGGGGTGAGTAGGAAAAGCCACAGCGGCTAAGCCGCTGTCGATCATAGTTATTTTGGGTTCTGGATCGTACCGCCTTCCGCGCGGCGGCAAAAAAAGTATTCCGGGCAGCTACCAGCCGATCGCGCGCGGGAGCCAGGTCGCAAGCCCCGGCCACAGGAACACGATGAAGGTAGCCAGCACCTGCATCGCGACGAAGGGGATGATACCCCGATAGATGTCGCTGGTTTTCACTTCTGGCGGTGCCACGCCGCGCAGGAAGAACAGCGCCCAGCCGAATGGCGGCGTGAGGAACGAGGTCTGCAACATCACGCAGATCAGCGAAGCGATCCAGACCAGATCGAGCCCATGCGCCTGCATGATCGGCAGGAACAGAGGAACGGCGATGTAGCAGATTTCGATCCACTCGATGAAGAAGCCGAGAATGAAGATGATGAACAGCATGAACCAGATTTCGGCGGCGACACCGCCCGGCAGCCACTTGAATGCATCCTCGACCAGCTTCTCGCCGCCGAGTCCCCGGAACGAGATCGCGAAAATCTGCGCGCAGATGAGAATGAACATCATCATTGCGGTAATTTTCGTTGTGGATTCGATAGTCTCGCGAAGTACTTTGAAGCTGAAGCGGCCGCCGAGCGCAGTGACTACGATGGAGCCAAGCGCGCCCATGGAAGCCGCCTCTGTCGGCGCCGCGATACCCGCGATAATGGAGCCGAGCACTGCGCCGACGAGCGCGATCGGCGGCAGCGCGACCCGCGCGAGCTTTTTCCAGAGATCGATCCGGGCGAGGGCCTGGCGCTCCGCCAACGGCACGGCCGGTACCATGTCCGGTTTGAACATGCCAAGTGCAAGTATGTAGATGATGTAGATCGCCGACAGCAGCAAACCCGGCATGACCGCTGCCGCGAATAACGTGCCGACAGACTCGTTCATAATATCCGCCAGCAGAATAAGAATGAGGCTCGGCGGTATGATCTGCCCAAGCGTGCCGGACGCGCAGATCATGCCAGTGGCGAGCCCCTTGTCGTAACCGCGGCGAAGCAAGGTCGGCAAGGTGAGCAGACCGAGCGTGACGACGGTTGCACCGACGATGCCGGTAGTCGCGCCAAGGACAACACCGACGATAATAATGCCGATACCGAGTCCGCCACGCAGGCCTCCGGCGAGATGACCGACCACTTCCATCAGGTCTTCTGCGAGCCGCGATTTTTCCAGCATCACGCCCATGAAGACAAAAAGCGGAATCGCCAAGAGCGTGTAGCTCGTGACCGATCCGAAGATGCGGTTTGGTACGAGATTGAAGAGCAGCGGCCCGAACCCGATATAGCCGAAGACGAGACCGGAGACGGCGAGCGTTAGCCCCACCGGCAACCCCATCATAAGCAACACGAAAAACGCACCGAGCATGCCGAGCGCGAGTGCTTCGTTTCCGGTCATTGTGCGGCTTTCAGTTCATTGAGTTTGAGCCACCACTTTATGGCGTCGGCAAGCGATTGCAGCGCGAACAAAAGAAATCCGAAGGGAATGAAAGCCTTCAGGATGTAACGATAGGGAATGCCGCCGGGGTTGGCGGAGCCTTCGCTGTAGTTCCAGGATTGCATAACGTAGGGAATCGAAAGCCGGATCACGATGACGCAAACGATAAACGAAAGCAGCGCGGTGACGATTTCGAGCTTAATTTTTGTCCGCTCGGAGTACTTCGAAAACAAGATATCGACGCGAACATGCTCGCCGTGGCGAAGCGCATAAGACATACCGAGCAGCGAGATCGGCACCAAGAGATGCCATTCGAGCTCCTGTGCCCAGACCGAGCCGGTCGAGAACATGTAACGAAGCAGGACATTGGCCGCCATGACGAGGACGAGCGCAAAGCTCGTCCACGCCGCGACCATGCCGAATTTGTCGTTGAATAGATCGATCGCACGCGCGATCGATGCGGCGGCCTTCATGGTGTTACGCGAGCACCTTGGAGTGATAAACGCCCTCGCTGAGCGCGGTCCACGATTTGTACTTCGCGAGATAGGCGAAGTAGCTGTCGTTGACCTTCTTCACGAGCGGATCTTTCGCGACCGCTTCCGCGATCACTTCTTCCGTGCCTTTGCGAAGGGCCGCGACGACGGAGTCGGGAAGCGGTTGTGCGATCACGCCCTGGTTCTTCACGAGATCTTCGAACGCTTCCGCGTTGTTCTTCTGGCACCAGGCTTCGCTGATGACGTTGCACGCAGCACAAGCGTTCTCGACCACCGCTTTCAGGTCGGGGGGCAGCTTGTCCCAAGCCGCCTTGTTGATCGCGACTTCGGAGACCGTCGCCGTCTCGTGCCAGCCGGTGGTGTAATAATACTTCGCTACCTTTTGCAGCCCGAGTTGCCTGTCGAGATAAGGACCGACGAACTCGGCGGCGTCGATCACGCCGCGCTCGAGCGCCGGAAAAATTTCGCCGCCCGGAAGCAGCCGCACATCGACGCCGAGTTTCTGATAGACGCGTCCGGCAAGACCGGGAATGCGCATCTTCAGACCTTTGAAGTCGTCGGCGGACTTAATTTCCTTTCGGAACCAGCCGGTCATCTGCACGCCGGTATTGCCGCAAACCAGCGGCACCAGACCGAACTTGTCGTAGACCTCCTGATAGAGGCCCATGCCGCCGCCGTCATAAAGCCAGCCGTTGATGCCCTGAAAGTTCAGTCCGAATGGTACGGCCGTGAAATACTGCGCAGCGAAACTTTTTCCGGTCCAGAAATAGGCGTTGCCGTAATTCATCTCGACCGTGCCGGCCGCGGCGGCGTCGAAGCCCTCCATCGCAGGGACAAGTTCGCCTGCGCCATAGAACTGAATTTTCAGACGTCCGCCCGACATCGCTTCGATGCGCTTGCACAGATCGGTCGCACTGCCGGGACCAACGGAGTAAAACGCGGCCTTGGGGCCATAGGCGCTGGTCATCTTCCAGTTGAAAGTTGTCTGCGCACGTACCACGGCGGGTGCGGCGATCGTTGCAGCGGTGGCGGTGAGAGCGAGTTTCGTAAAGTCGCGGCGGCGCATGGCAATCTCCGTTTATTTGCCGACTTTCCGGTCGTGCGGCTATGAAGTTAGCGCTTGCCGGAGCAAGCGACGTGCCATTGAGCTTAGAATAGATGGATTTGGTACGCGCGCCAGCGCGTAACGAAATCTCGTAGCCCGATTATGCTTAGCGCACGGTCAATTGCCGAAAGCCGTGCTTAATCCGAATCCAGCGAAGACGGCATTCGAAATAGGATTTCGCATGTGCGAGAAATCCGTTGCGATCGAGGCATTGCTAGTACCACCGCGCTGGCCACTTTCCCTCGTGATCGACAAAGCGGTTCTCGATCCCGTGCCAGATAAAAGCGAGCAGAGTCAGCAGGATCACGCCGGCGAGCACAGGCATAAAGAGAAAGCTCCAGGGCAAAGCAGACGTCACGATAATCAAAGGATTGATGCCGGCGGGCGGGTGCATGGTTCGCGTTATGTGCATCGCCGCAATTGCAAGGGCGACTGCGAGCGCCGCGGCAAAGGCGCTGGAGCCGAGCAGCGAAAGCACCGAAAGCCCGATCACCGTCGATAGCAGATGACCGCCGATCAGCGCGCGGGGCTGCGCGGGTGGTGCATCCGGCAGGCCGATCACATTCACGACCGAAGTCGCGAACGGCACCAGCGCGATCGGGAAATGCCCCATTTCTGCAAGCAACTGCATGGCATAGATGCCGATGCCACCGCCCAGTGCGCGCCAGCAATACGTCTTCCAGTTGGCTATTGCGTTCTCGAGTAGTCCGGTTTTCTCAGGCAAGTGTCGCTTGTGCGTCCTTCATCGCGGTGTGGAACCTGTCACTTGCAAGCAAGGATCGTTCCTCTTCGCGCCGCTCCACCAGTATGTCGCGGGAGCGCAACACGTCGTCGATAAAGCCAGGATGAACCATCACCACACCGCCGTCGGTCAGTTCGTCAATAAAGCGCGGGAACAGATCTTCGAACCGCTCGCTGCCCGCGAATTCGTAGGCGCCGGAAAACGAAGAATTGACCGCAAGCCCCGCGCGTTTCGCAAGCCGCGCAAGCGCGATGCTGAACGCACCGATGACACGCGTTTTGTTGTCGGCGGTGAGCAGCGCGCGTTTTTGCGCCGGAGCGCATTGGCGGACCCACGCTTTCGGTGCGAGCCGGGCAACGGTCTCGACGAATGTTCTCCGGACCGAAGGCGCGATGTGGCAATGCTGATGCCCGTCCACGTAGTCCGGCATGCGGCCGAATGCGCCCTCGAACGCTTTCATCTGCGCTTCGATCTCGAGTGCCACCGCCTTGCGGCTCACCTTCAGTAGTGCGAGCGGCGAGAACAGCGCTTTGAAATCGGGCAGTTTGCCATCCTCCGTGGCCGTAGGCGGCGAAGCGAGCGGCTGGAAACCGCCGGAGAGCGTGAGATGTAATCCGATCTGGATCGGTGCCGGCGAGGGCGTGTCGGAGAGCGCTTTCGCTTCTTCTTTCAAGCCCGGAAAAATTGTCATCACCGAAGTCGCGTTCAGGCGGCCCATCGCGATCAGTTCGCGAATGGCCTTCGAGACACCCGGCGAAAGATTGTAATCGTCGGCGCAGACGACGACGCGCTTCACTCGGCCGCCTCGCGCGAGAGCGGCTTCTTCGTGCTGTCCAGTTCGCGCAACTCGCTTTCGGCTACGAAGTAGGACGGGCGCCGTTTCAACTCGGACAGAATTTTCGCGATGTATTCGCCCATGACGCCGAGCACAAGTAACTGCACGCCTCCGATCACCATGATCGCGACCATCACCGAAGGATAGCCGGGCACGCCGCGCCCGAGCACGATCGTCTCGAACAGAATCCAGCTACCGAACAGAAATGCGGTCGCAGACAACAGCACGCCCAGAAGACTCGCGATTCTGAGCGGCGCCGCCGAAAAAGCCGTCAGGCCTTCAATCGAAAGACCGAGCAGGGCACCGATATTCCAGCTCGATGCACCATGCGCGCGCGGTGCGGGCTCATAAGGCACGCGGATTTGCCTGAAACCGATCCAGCTCGACAATCCCTTGAAGAAGCGGTTGCGTTCGGGAAGCTGGCGAAGCGCGTCCGCCGCGCGCGGAGACAGCAGGCGGAAATCGCCGGCATCTTCCGGGATCGGCTGGCGTGCGTTGAAATTCAGCACGCGATAGAAAATCTTCGCGGACAGTTGTCGCGTGACCGGCTCTTCCTCGCGATGCGCTTTGGCGGTGTAGGCAACGTCGTAATGTTCATCCTGCCAGAGCGCCACGAGCTTTTCCGCAAGCTCCGGCGGATGCTGGCCGTCGCCGTCCATGAACAGGATTGCGCCCATCCGCGCGTGGTCGAGACCCGCAAGCAGTGCCGCTTCCTTGCCGAAGTTGCGCGAGAGCGAAAGCGCCTGCACATCCGCGGCGTCGGCGGGAAGGCCGCGCGCTATCGCAAAACTGTTGTCGCGGCTGCCATCGTCGACATAGACAATCTCGGTCGCAAGTCCGCGCTGGACGCGCAGCCGCGCGGCAAGCGCCATCAGCTTGGTATGAAGTGTCGCAAGCCCCGCAGCCTCGTTGAAGACCGGGACGACGATGGTGAGCCCTTCCGCCCTTTTCATGCCTTGCTTCGCGTTCATTGCCTGCCTGACCTCGAAGAAGCCAGTTTCACCCTTCCTTTTCCCGTTTCCTAGCGGAAAGCCAAAACGCGGTAAAACGCCCGCGGTTCAAAGGCTTTGGCATGCTAGGAAACCGCCGTACCTCAAGTGATTCCATGCGCGCGCTCATTAAACAGATCCTGAGCTTCGGCCTGATTGGCTTTATCAACGCAGGCGTAGATACCGCCGTTTTTTTCGCGGCGCTAAGGTTTCTCACTGACAATCTTATCGTAGCCAACATCTGCGCCTGGGTCGTCGCGGTGAGTTGCTCTTATGTCTTGAACTCGCGCTTTACGTTCAAAAAGCCGCTGCGGCTGAAAGATTATCTGTTCTTTGCGACCACGCAGGTCGGCGGGCTCGTCGCAAATACGACAGCGCTGCTGCTTACCGCGCCTTACGTGCCGCTGATCGTCGCCAAGATCATCGCCATCGGATTCGGTTTCGTGGTGAACTTCACGCTCGCGCGCTTCATCGTCTTCCGCGCGCCGAAGTGATGGCGTAAGCCGTCATGGCCGGGCTTGACCCGGCCATCCATGCCTTAAGAAATTTTTGCAATCAGCTTGTCGAACAGCGGATTGTCCTGCGCGAAGACATATTCCGGCGCAGACACGATCACGGTTTCCGCGCCGCGCTCGCGCAGGAAGATCGAAAAATCGTGCAGCGTCGAAGGCGGGCATAGAAGCGTCAGCATTCCCGAAGAAGTCGGTCCGCCGAACGGGGCCTGCACGCCGAACTTGCCCTTTGCTTCGGCGAGCATTTCGGCGTCCGCGCCTTTGAAGCGCATGCGAACTTCGCGCATGGTGCGCGCACGCCGCTCGGCTGCGACGCGGTCGAGCAACAATTGCGCAGCCTTGCGCGTCTTGACGCTCCAGTCGGCCCCGGTGGATGCCACGAGGTTGGCCTGCGAGCGCAGCATGATGCCGTCGTCGATTACTTTCAGTCCGTTCGCGGCAAGCGTCGAGCCGGTCGTGGTGATGTCTACGATCATCTCGGCGGTGCCGGCGGCAGGCGCACCTTCGGTCGCGCCCAGGCTTTCGACAATGCGGTAATCCGCAATACCGTGACCCGCGAAGAAGGCGCGGGTCATGTTCACGTATTTGGTGGCAACCCGCATGCGCTGGCCGCGCTTTGCGTGAAACGCGGTCGCGACATCATCTAGGTCTTCCATCGTGCGGACATCGATCCATGCCTGCGGCACGGCGACGACGACATTCGCGTAACCGAAGCGAAGGCCTTCCAGCAGCACGACCTTGTTGTCCGCATCGAGAATAGACTCGCGAACCAGATCTTCGCCGGTAATGCCGATGTGGACCGAACCCTGCGCCAAAGAGCCCGCGATATCGGACGCCGAAAGATAGGCAACCTCGACATCGGGAAGTTCGGGAATGCTGCCGCGATAGTCGCGTCCGCCGCGTCCCTGCACGAGCGATAGCCCCGCGCGCGCGAAGAACGACTGCGCGTTCTCCATCAGACGACCCTTCGAAGGAACGGCGAGAATGAGCGCGCTCATACTGCGCCTCCCGCGTTCTCTAATTC
>JAKFYO010000035.1 GCA_021730825.1 Hyphomicrobiales bacterium | reverse complement strand
GAAGAGTTGCAGCAGAATTAATTGCGCAAGGCCTCTTCTACAAAATCCAGGCGGTCCTGTCCGAAAAACATTCTGTCGCCGACGAAGAAAGTTGGCGAGCCGAACACGCCGCGCGAGACGGCCTCTCCGGTATTCGCACGCAGCGCGTCTTTCACGCTCTGGTCTTCGATGAGGCCAAGCATTTCCTTCGGCTCGAAGCCGGCTTTGGCGAGCACCACACCGACAACCTGCGGGTCGTTCATATTCTGCGGCTCGACCCACATCGCCTGAAAGACCGCGTTGGCGTAAGGTGCGAAGCGCCCTTCTTTCTGCATCGCAATCGCGCCGCGCATCAGCATCATGGTGTTTACCGGAAACCACGGGTTGCGCGCGTAAGGAACGCCATAGCGTTTTGCGAAGGCCTTGAGGTCGCCGTCCATCCATTTCGATTTGGCGGCGATCACGGCAGGCGATTGGTTGCCGGTCGCCTTGAATACGCCGCCCAGCAACATCGGCCGGTACACGACTTCGGCGCCGCTGCGCTTAGCGAGTGCAGGCATCTGGGTATGCGCGAGATAGGTGGTCGGGCTGCCGAAATCGAAAAAGAACTCAACTTTCTTCAAGGCTTCCTCCCGCATTCGCGCATAGCTGTTTTGAACATGGCTGCTTTTACGGCCGCTTGATTGACAGGCTCACGCGACCCTCGCACGCTGTCAAGAAATGCGAGGACAGCATGGCCGATAAAGTAGCGTTGGTGATCGGCGCGGGTGACGCAACCGGCGGGGCTATCGCGCGGCGCTTCGCGAAAGAAGGCTATGTCGCGTGCGTTACGCGCAGGCATGCCGATAAGCTCGAGCCGCTCGTGAAACACATCGAAGCCGAAGGCGGCAAGGCGCGCGGCTTCGGCACGGATGCCCGCAAGGAAGAACAAGTGCAGGCGCTGTTCGAGGAGATCGAGCGCGACATCGGTACGATCGAAGTCGCGGTTTATAACATCGGCGCGAATGTGCGATTTCCGATCCGCGAGACGACCTCGCGTGTTTTCTTCAAGGTCTGGGAGATGGCTTGCTTAGGCGGCTTCCTGATGGGCCGCGAAGCCGCGAAAGTAATGGTGCCTCGCAAGCGCGGCACGATCATTTTCACTGGCGCCACTGCAAGCGTGCGCGGCTCTGCCGGCTTCTCTGCTTTTTCTGCCGGCAAGCACGCGCTGCGCGCGGTCGCGCAAAGCATGGCCCGCGAGCTCGGGCCGGAAGGGATTCATGTCGCGCACACGATCATCGACGGCGCGATTGACACTGCCTTCATCCGCGAGATGTTTCCGGAACGCTACAAGCTGAAAGAGCAGGACGGGATTCTCGACCCCGACCAGATCGCGGAGAATTACTGGTATCTCCACAACCAGCACCGCAGCGCCTGGACGCATGAGATGGACCTGCGGCCGTGGATTGAAAAGTTCTGAGCTTCCGCTAATACAAATTCATGCAACGCACCGACTTCTGGCATTTCACGCCGTTCCGCGTCCGCTACTACGAGGCCGACGCGCAGGGCATTTTATTCAACGCGAATTATCTCGCCTATTTCGATACCTGCATCGTCGAGTATTTGCGCGACCTGCCGTTCGATTTCATGGCCGAGAGAGCGAAGCACAACACTGATTTTCACACTGTGCGCGCGCTGGTCGAATACGCGGCACCCGTGCGCTATGACGAAGAGGTGGAGATCGGGACCAAGATCGAAAAGCTCGGACGCTCTTCGATGACTTTCAAGTTCGCGCTGTTCGGGAAAGGCGAAGACAATGTGCGGGCGACAGGGGAAGTGGTCTGGGTCAATGCGGATCAGGCGGCGCATAAATCCGCGCCGCTACCGGAAATTCTGCGCGAACGCGTCATGAAAAAAGAAAAGCTTGCTGGGCCCGCATAACGCAGCACGAAAAGCCCCCGTGAAGAGGCTTCCCGTTACTTCCGTCAAAACTCAAGTTTATTCGTAAACGCAAACTTTGGATTTACGGGCACCGAGTTCGGCTTCCGCGCGGGTGCGGAAGATGCCGAGATCGAGCACGACGCCGGTCGACGGACGTTCGCTGACATACGTACAGCGTTTCGTCGCCGGGTCCTGAATTACATAATAACGCTCTTCGACGATGGTGGTCTGGGCGGATACCGCTGCCGTCGAAACGGCGAGCATCGCCCCGGCAAGGATAAACTTGCGCATGGAACCTCTCCTCTGGTTTGCACAAATCTAAAAGTGCGAAAGCGGACGATGGTTCCTGAGAATTACTTGGGTGCGGCGAGTAAGGCGGGCAGAAGAACTGTGCAGATTGGATTGGCGCGCATTCGCTTGACCCTCGCTGTCTGTGCTTCATCATAGCTGCATACGCGCGGCAAATCTTTTACGGGCACGCGAGCGGCGGGGGAACCATGAAACTCGAAGGCGGATGTTATTGCGGCAGTTTACGCTATGTGGCGGAGGGCAAGCCGGCCTTGAAGGCGCAATGCCATTGCCGCGCATGCACGCATATCTCAGGCGGCGCACCCAACATGTTCATGCTGATGCCGCCGGAAGGTTTTGCCTACACCAAGGGTTCGCCGAAGCAGTTTCGGCGCGCGGATCTGGAGAATGCCGTCACGCGCGAGTTCTGCGAGACGTGCGGTACGCATATTCTGACGCGGAGGCCCGGACTTCCGCAGCTCGTTTTGAAGGCCGGGACATTGGACGATCCGGCGGCGGGCTATGGCGGGCCGAAGATCGCGATCTACACCAGCGAAAAGCAGCCGTTTCACCTGATCGCGGAGGGAATGCCCGCATTTGACCGGCTGCCGGATCGGTAGACAATCGACTGCGCGGGCAAGAACTGCCTGCCCAAGGGAGGATTGCAATGGATGGTATGAAAGCGGGCGAAGTCATCAGCGCCGCATTCGCCGTGCAACGCGCGAAGGTCGAGGAGCGGCGGCTTAATTTCGGGCTCGCGGAGCGCCGCGCGGCACTCGAAAATCTGTCGCGGGCAATCCGTAAAAATGACGCTGCGATCTTTGCGGCTCTAAAATCCGATTTCGGTAAGCCCGAGGCCGAAGTCATTCTCTCTGAAATCCTGCCGGTAATGCAGGAAATCCGTCACACGCTGCGGCATCTGCGGCGCTGGATGCGACCGGCGCGCCATTTGCCTTCGCTTACGACGCTCGGCACCTCCGCGCGGGTGGTGCCGCAGGCGCGCGGCGTATGCCTGATCATTTCGCCGTGGAATTATCCGTTCAATCTCGCACTCGGGCCACTGGTGTCGTGTCTTGCCGCGGGCAACAGCGCGATCCTGAAGCCTTCGGAGATGACACCCGCGACCTCGGCGCTGATCGCAAGGATAATCGCGGAGGCTTTTCCGCCCGATCTCGTGACCGTCATCGAAGGCGGCAAGGATGTATCGCAGGCGCTGCTCGCGCTTCCCTTCGATCATATCTTCTTTACGGGAAGCCCTGCCGTGGGCAGAGCCGTTATGGAAGCGGCGTCGAAGCATCTCACTTCGGTCACGCTGGAACTCGGCGGCAAGTCGCCGACCATTGTCGGGCCGGATGCGGATATCGAACTTGCCGCGAAGTGGATTGCGTTCGGAAAATTCATCAATGCAGGTCAGACCTGCATCGCGCCGGACCATCTCTTCGTGCATGCGTCGGTCAAGGATCGTTTTCTCGTGGCCCTTCGCGCGCGGATTGCCAAAGCATACGGCAGCGGCGCCGACAGCCCGCATCTGGCAAAGATCGTGAACGATCATCACGCGCGGCGCCTTGCCGGACTGCTCGACGATGCGAAAGCGAAAGGCGCAAAAGTGCTTTCGGGCGGCAGCGCGCAAGGCCGCGCTATCGAGCCGACGCTGTTAGATGCGATCACGCCGGAAATGGAAATCGATCGCGAGGAAATTTTCGGGCCGGTGCTGCCGGTCATGACCTATGACGACATCGAGATCGTACTCGCGCGCATCAATGCGCGGCCGAAGCCGCTCTCGCTTTATATCTTCGATCGCGACAAAGCGCGGGTCGATCACATTCTTGCCGCGACTTCTTCCGGCGGCGCCGGGGTGAACCTCACGGTGCTGCAATACAGCCACGCAGGGTTGCCTTTCGGTGGGGTGAACAACTCCGGCATTGGTGCCGCGCACGGTTACGACGGCTTTCGCGCCTTCAGCCACGAGCGCGCAGTATTGCGCAACCGCTTCTCGGCTTTGCCGCTTGTGTTTCCTCCATACGATGGCCTGGCGGGGCGGCTGATCGGTTTCGCCAAACGCCTCTTGGGCTGACGCATGTTCGACTACATCGTTGTCGGTGCGGGCTCGGCGGGTTGCGTGATGGCGAACCGCTTGTCCGAAAATCCCGGCAAGCGGGTCTGTCTCGTCGAGGCGGGACCACCCGACAAAAGTCCGCTCATTCATATTCCGCTGGGGCTTGCGTTGCTGGCGCGCGCAGGCGGCATCAAATGGGACTTCAATACCGAGCCGGAGCGCGAGCTGAACAACCGGAAGCTCTACTGGCCGCGCGGCAAGACGCTCGGCGGATCGAGTTCGGTGAACGCGATGATCTACATGCGCGGGCACCCGGCGGACTACGAAGGCTGGGCGCTTGCCGCGGGTTCCGACTGGGGCTGGGAGCGTGCGCGGAAAATCTTTCTCGCGATGGAAAGTAATGTTGCGATTTTCGGCGTGCATCACGGCAAGCAAGGACCGCTTACGGTTTCCAATCTTGTGCATCCCAATCCGTTGTCGCGCGCCTTCGTCGAGGCGGGAATCGAATGCCAGTTTCCGGATAACCGCGACTTCAACGGCGTAAGTCAGGAAGGCGTCGGGCTTTATCAGGTGACGCAGAAGGAGGGGCGGCGCTTCTCCAGCGCGCGGGCGTTTCTCGATCCGGTCCGCGGCCGCGTCAATTTGACTGTCGAAACCGGTGCGCTGGTCGAGCGTGTGCTGTTCGAGAATCGCCGTGCAACCGGTTTACGGTTGCGTGGCCGTGACATTCTTTTGCGCTACGGCGGCGAAGTCATTGTTTGTGGCGGCGCGGTGAACTCGCCGCAGCTTCTGATGCTTTCCGGTATCGGGCCGGGCGAGGAGCTTTCGCATCATGGCATCGAAGTCGTGCACGATGCGCGAGAAGTCGGCGCCAATCTCGCGGATCATCTCGACATCGGTGTGTTGGCTGCGACGCGCGGCCGCGAGGCGATCGGTGTCGCGCCGAGTTTTCTGCCACGCGCGATCCGATCTGCCTGGACCTACATGCGGCATAAAACCGGCGAACTGACTTCGAACGTCGCGGAGGCCGGCGGCTTCGTGAAATCCGATCCTTTGCGCGAGCGGCCCAACCTGCAATTCCATTTTCTGCCTGCGCTGATGCGCGATCACGGGCGCAAGACGTCCTTCGGTTATGGCGTCACCCTGCATGTCTGCGATCTCTTGCCGAAAAGCCGCGGGCGTATCGGGCTTGCGAGCGGTAATCCTCTTGTGGCCCCGCGCATCGAAGCGAATTACCTGAGCCATCCCGACGACATGGATGTGTTGCTGAACGGACTGAAAATCGCGCGCCGTGTGCTCGAGGCGCCCGCGATGAAGCGGCACATCAAGGCCGAGCTGCTGCCGGGTCCGCAGGTGCAGTCGGACCAAGCGCTGATCGCAGATATCCGCGCACGGGCCGAGACGATCTATCACCCGGTCGGCACCTGCCGCATGGGGCAGGACGCGCAGTCAGTCGTCGATCCGCAAGCACGGGTACGTGGGGTCGAGGGGCTTCGGGTCGTGGATGCCTCGATCATGCCCTCGATCATCGCGGGCAATACCAACGCACCGGTCATGATGATGGCCGAGAACGTCTCGCGGATGATGCTGGGGCAGTGAAGAATCGCCGTGGCGACTCGCCGGAGTGTTTGGCGGCTGAAGAGGCCGGTGCGGGGCGCGCGGCATTAAGACTCCGCTAACCATAGTGGCTCTTATCCCTCCACAGCCCAATTAGAACGTATTGCGAACAGAGAACAAACTAGGTACATTGTCCTTGTTCCGTTCCAGAGCGACGGGACCCCCGAGGCGGCAGGCCTCAGGGCATCGGGAGACCGTGTTATGTCAGCTTCTTCAGCCCACCTCCGAGTCGTAGAAGGCAATTCCGTGGACAAATCAAAGGCGTTAGACGCCGCCCTGTCTCAGATCGAGCGTGCCTTCGGCAAAGGCTCGATCATGAAGCTCGGGAAGAACGAGAAGCCCGCGGGCATTCAGGTCGTCTCGACCGGCTCGCTTGGCCTCGACATTGCGCTCGGCGTCGGCGGTTTGCCGCGCGGCCGTGTCATCGAAATTTATGGACCGGAGTCGTCGGGTAAAACCACGCTCGCGCTCCACACCGTTGCCGAAGGGCAGAAGTTAGGGGGCACCTGTGCCTTCATCGACGCGGAACACGCGCTCGACACGGTCTACGCCAAGAAGCTCGGCGTCGACATCGAAAATCTTCTGGTTTCGCAGCCGGACACCGGCGAGCAGGCGCTCGAGATCGCCGATACGCTCGTGCGCTCCGGCGCAATCGACATTCTGGTGGTCGACTCGGTGGCGGCCCTTGTGCCCCGAGCCGAACTCGACGGCGAGATGGGTGACGTGCAGCCCGGAAGCCAGGCTCGTCTCATGAGCCAGGCGCTCCGCAAGCTCACCGGCTCCATCTCCAAGTCGAACACGATGGTGATCTTCATCAACCAGATCCGCATGAAGATCGGCGTCATGTACGGCTCGCCAGAAACCACTACCGGCGGCAACGCGCTGAAGTTCTATGCCTCGGTTCGTCTCGACATCCGCCGCATCGGTGCGATCAAGGAACGCGACGAAGTCATCGGCAACCAGACCCGCGTGAAGGTCGTCAAAAACAAAGTCGCGCCGCCGTTCAAGCAGGTCGAATTCGACATCATGTACGGCGAGGGCGTCTCCAAGATGGGCGAGATCATCGATCTCGGCGTCAAGGCGGGCGTGGTCGAAAAATCCGGCGCCTGGTTCTCCTATGACAGCCAGCGTCTCGGTCAGGGCCGCGAGAACTCGAAGCAGTTCCTGAAAGAAAACCCGGCCATCGTGGCGGCGATCGAAGCCGCGGTGCGCGCGAACTCCGGCTTGGTCGCCGAACAAATTCTGGAACAGGCGGACGACTCCGACGAGGACGACGCCGACGAAGCAGCCGAGGCCTGATTTAGCCCTGCCGCTGCTTTCTTGAGGATTTAGCCGCTCCGGCCGGGTTCATGCCCGTCTCGGCCGGGCGGCGTAGCCGCCGCCACCTGTACTCGTATGCCCGTGTGCTCGTGGAAGGCTGAAATCCGAAGGAAGCATTTGGCCTCGGAAATGCCCGGACGCCCCGCCTCGGCGATCCGGATTCGGGACGCGGTCCCCTTGGCAAAAGGCTTCCCCGCCCTGGCCAAGGGACCGCGTCGCTCCTTTTTCAGACCTGATCAGCGCTTTTTTGCTGCGGATCCGGCCTGCCGCTTCGGGTCTTTGGTTCTGCTCGACCAGAACGGCCGCCTCGGCTAGAGAACTTGCCCCACAAGTCCTTTTGCGGTCAGCCTAAAATCATGAGCGGCGTAAACGAAATCAGGTCGGCCTTTCTTGAGTACTTCGCGAAGGCGGGGCACGAAATCCAGCCGTCGTCGCCGCTGGTGCCGCGCAACGACCCCACGCTCATGTTCACGAACGCGGGCATGGTGCAGTTCAAGAACGTCTTCACCGGCGTCGAGAAGCGGCCCTACAACAAGGCGACCACCTCGCAGAAATGCGTGCGCGCCGGCGGCAAGCACAACGACCTCGATAACGTCGGCTATACCGCGCGCCATCACACCTTCTTCGAGATGCTCGGCAATTTCTCGTTCGGCGATTACTTCAAGGAACGCGCGATCGAGCTTGCGTGGAACCTCTGCACCAAGAATTTCGACCTGCCGAAGGACAAGCTGCTCGTCACCGTCTATCACACGGACGACGAGGCCTTTAATCTCTGGAAGAAGATCGCGGGCCTGCCGGACAGCCGCATCATCCGCATTCCGACCTCGGACAACTTCTGGGCAATGGGCGATACGGGCCCTTGCGGGCCGTGCTCGGAAATCTTCATCGACCAGGGCGATAAGCTGCAGGGCGGCCCTCCGGGCAGCCCCAACGAAGACGGCGACCGCTTCCTCGAGTTCTGGAACCTCGTCTTCATGCAATACGAGCAGGTCACGCCCGATCAGCGGATCGACCTGCCGCGCCCCTCGATCGACACCGGCATGGGCCTCGAGCGCATCTCTGCGATCATGCAGGGCGTCTATTCCAACTACGACACTGATCTGTTCAAGGCGCTGATCCGCGCGTCCGAAGAGGCGACCGGAGTCAAGGCCGAAGGCGATAACCGTGCCGCGCACCGCGTGATCGCGGATCACCTGCGCGCATCTTCATTCCTTGTCGCTGACGGCGTGCTGCCTTCGAACGAAGGCCGCGGCTATGTACTCCGCCGTATCATGCGCCGCGCAATGCGCTACGCAGAACTCTTGGGCGCAAAAGACCCGCTGATGTTCAAACTTGTGCCCGCGCTGGTGCGCGAAATGGGCTCGGCCTATCCGGAGCTGGTGCGGGCTTCGAGCCTTATTACGGAAACCTTGAAGCTCGAGGAAACCCGCTTCCGCAAGACGCTCGAGCGCGGCCTCGCGATGCTGGAAGACGAGTCGAAGTCTCTGAAGAAGGGCGACAGCTTCAAGGGCGAAACCGCCTTCACACTCTACGATACCTATGGCTTCCCGCTGGATCTGACGCAGGACGCGCTGAAACCCCGCGGTATCTCCGTCGATACCAAGGCGTTCGAAGCCGCGATGGAAAAACAGAAGGCCAAAGCGCGCGAGAGCTGGAAGGGCTCGGGCGATGCCGCGACCGAAACGGTCTGGTTCGGCCTCAAGGAAAAGCTGGGTGCCACCGAATTCCTCGGCTACGAAACCGAGACCGCCGAAGGCGTCGTCAGCGCAATCGTGAAAGACGGCGCGGAAGTAAAGTCGCTGAAAGCCGGCGAAGAGGGCGCGGTCGTCCTCAACCAGACGCCATTCTATGGCGAGAGCGGCGGCCAGATCGGCGATACCGGTTTGCTCATCGGCGAAAAGATGAAATTCCGCGTCACCGACACGCAGAAGAAGGCCGGCGATCTCTTCGTCCATCTCGGCAAGGTCGAAGAAGGCGCGCTGGAAGCCGGCAAGCCGCTCGAGTTGAAAGTCGATCACGCGCGCCGCTCGGATATCCGCCGCAACCATTCGGCGACGCACCTACTGCATGAAGCCCTGCGCCAGATCCTCGGCGATCATGTCGCGCAGAAGGGCTCGCTGGTAGCAAGCGACCGGCTGCGTTTCGACTTCTCGCACCCGAAACCGATCGCGCAGGATGAAATCGCGAAGATCGAGGGACTAGCGAACGACTATGTTCTGCGAAACTCGCCGGTCACGACGCGCGTGATGGCGCTCGATGACGCGCGCGCGGCGGGCGCCCGTGCGCTGTTTGGCGAAAAGTACGGCGATGAAGTTCGCGTGGTGGCGATGGGTGAAGCACCTGGCAGCAACGCGCTCGGCTGGTCGGTCGAACTTTGCGGCGGCACGCATGTCGGCCGCACCGGCGACATTGGTCTGGTCGCGATTACCTCCGAAAGCGGAGTCGCGGGCGGCGTGCGCCGTCTGGAGGCGACGACCGGCGAGGGCGCGCGGCGCATGTTGCGCGAAGAGAGCCGTGCACTCGACGAGATCACCGGGCTCCTGAAATCTTCGGTGGCCGATGCGCCCAGCCGGCTTGCGGCACTACTGGACGAGCGGAAGAAGCTCGAGCGCGATCTCGCCGATGCCAGGAAGAAGCTCGCCATGGGAGGCGGCGGTGCCGCCGCGACAGGCGAGGTTGGGAATCCGGGAATAAAAGTTGTCGGAGATACGAAGCTCTTCGCTCGCGCGGTCGAAGGCATCGAGATCAAGGACCTGAAGAGCCTCGTTGACGAGGGCAAGAAGCAGGTCGGCTCCGGCGTGGTCGCGATCGTGGGCGTCACCGATGACGGCAAGGCCGGCATCGTGGTCGGGGTCACGGCGGACCTGACTTCCAAGTTCAACGCGGTCGATCTCGTGCGCAAAGGTGCCGAGGCGATGGGCGGCAAGGGCGGCGGCGGCAGACCCGACATGGCGCAAGCCGGTGGTCCGGATGGTGCCAAGGCCAATGACGCACTTAAGGCTATTGAATCAGCGCTTTCCGCTTGAAGTTAAAGTAGAGATTCAAGCGGCTCAGGCACTGAATCCGATTCAAGAAAAAGGCCCGGAATGAGTCATTCCGGGCCTTTTTCGTTGTTGTTCTGATTCAGAGTCAGCTTAGGCCATGGCCTTCTTCAGGTTCTGGTCGATCTTGTCGAGGAAGCCTTCAGTGGACAGCCACTTCTGGTCGGCGCTGACGAGAAGCGCCAGATCCTTGGTCATGAAGCCGGCTTCGACCGTATCGACGCAGACCTTCTCGAGGGTTGCCGAGAATTTCGCGAGTTCGGCGTTGCCGTCGAGCTTGGCGCGATGTGCGAGGCCGCGGGTCCAGGCGAAGATCGAGGCGATCGAGTTCGTGGAAGTTTCCTGACCCTTCTGATGCTGCCGATAGTGGCGGGTCACTGTCCCGTGCGCGGCCTCTGCTTCCATGGTCTTGCCGTCTGGCGTGATCAGCACCGAAGTCATGAGACCAAGCGAGCCGAAACCCTGCGCGACGGTATCCGACTGCACGTCGCCGTCGTAGTTCTTGCAGGCCCAGATGTAGCCGCCGGACCACTTCAGGGACGCCGCGACCATATCGTCGATCAGGCGGTGCTCGTAGGTAATCTTCTTCTCGGCAAACTTCGCTTTGAACTCGCTCTCGAACACCTCTTCGAAGATGTCCTTGAAGCGGCCGTCATAGGCTTTCAGAATCGTGTTCTTGGTCGAGAGATAGACCGGGTAGTTGCGGGCAAGGCCGTAGTTCAGCGAGGCGCGCGCAAATTCACGGATCGAGTCGTCGAGATTGTACATCGTCATCGCGACGCCGCTCGCCGGGAAGTCGAACACTTTCTTTTCGATCTTCTGGCCGTCGTCGCCGACGAAGGTGACGGTCAGCGTGCCCTTGCCCGGCACTTTAAAGTCGGTCGCGCGGTACTGGTCGCCGTAAGCGTGACGGCCGACGATGATCGGCTGGGTCCAGCCCGGCACCAGCCGCGGCACGTTCTTGCAGATGATGGGCTCGCGGAAAATGACGCCGCCGAGGATGTTGCGGATAGTGCCGTTCGGCGACTTCCACATTTCCTTGAGATTGAATTCCTTTACGCGCGCTTCGTCCGGCGTGATGGTCGCACACTTCACCGCGACGCCGACTTCACGGGTCTTGTTCGCGGCGTCGATGGTGATCTGGTCGTTGGTCTCGTCGCGCTTCTCGACGCCGAGATCGTAATAGAGCAGGTCGATGTCGAGATAAGGATGGATCAGCTTGTCCTTGATGAGCTGCCAGATGATCCGTGTCATCTCATCGCCGTCCATTTCGACGACCGGATTCTTGACCTTGATTTTCGCCATGACCTCTAGGCTCCCCAAAAGCGCGGAAATTTGCAGGAAATAGCGGGCCGGAGTGGCCCGCCGATCAGGGGGTCGCTATAGCATCGGCCCTGAAGCTGTAAAAGCCGACTTTGGCTGCGTATCTAGGTTATCAAATGCCCGGCGCGGGAACGGACAAGACGAAGGAATGGATCACAGGGCGCGGGCCCGTGATCGTGCTGGTCGAGCCGCAACTTGCCGAGAATATCGGCGCGGTCGCGCGCGCGATGGGGAATTTCGCGCTCTCGGAGTTGCGCCTGGTCAAGCCACGCGACGGCTGGCCCAATCCGGGCGCGACCCGTACCGCCTCGGGCGCAGACCGCATCTTGGAAGAGGCGAAGCTCTACGACACGCTCGCCGACGCGATTGCCGACTGCACATTCGTGATCGCCGCGACCGCGCGGCAGCACGACCAGATCAAGGAAGTAGTAGGACCGGAGCAGGCGGCAAGGGATCTGTTGCCGCACGTCGAGGCCGGAAACAAAGCCGCACTCGTATTCGGCCGCGAGCGCAACGGGCTTGAAATCCACGAGGTCGGGCTTGCCGACAAGATTCTGACGATGCCGATAAACCCTGCATTTGCGTCGCTCAACCTCGCGCAGGCCGTCATCATCTGCGCCTACGAGTTCTATAAGCTCACTTCCGGCAATGCGCTGCCCTTCGCGACACCGAACTTCTCGCCACCGGCAGCGAAGGCGAAGTTCGAAGCGTTCTTCGGAAATCTCGTGACCGAACTGGAGCGGCACGAATTCTTCCGCCCGCCCGAAAAGCGCGAGAACATGATTGTGAATCTCCGCAACATCTTCCTGCGGCTCTCGCCGACTGAGCAGGATATGCAGACGCTGCACGGCGTGGTGCGGACGCTTGCGCAAGGCTCGAAAGGCCCTGCGACCGGCGGGATTTTGCGGGGCGGCGAGGCCGAATTGCTTCGCGAATTGCTGAACAAGCAGGGCGCGGAAATGGCGAGCGGCACGGCGCCGGGGAAGGGACTTGCTCGGTTGCTTCGCCGCAACCCGACCGAGCTAGAGCGCAACCTTTGGAAAGCGCTCACCACCGACAAGCGCTTCGCCGGCCAGTTCAAGCGCAACGTGCCGGTTGGGCCGCATGTTGCCGATTTTCTCGCGCAGCCGCTTCGGCTTGTGCTGGAAATTGTTCCCACCGACGAAAGTTCCGAATTGAAGGAAGCGCGCGAAGCCAAGCGCGCATGGTTAAGTGCGCGAAACTATAAGATCGTTGAGATAAATTCGCAGGAGCGGGAACTCGAGGCGTTGCTCGCACGGATAGAAGAA
>JAKFYO010000040.1 GCA_021730825.1 Hyphomicrobiales bacterium | reverse complement strand
CAAATACGGGACGTTCGGAAGTCGTTTGGCGATGTAGAAATCCTGCACGGCGTATCCGTTCCGATTGAGGACGGCCAATTCGTCGTGCTCGTCGGTCCGTCCGGCTGCGGAAAGTCCACGTTGCTCAGGATGCTGGCCGGTCTGGAAAACATAACCGCCGGCACAATTTCCATCGGTGGCCGCGTGGTGAACAACGTTCACCCCAAAGAGCGCGACATTGCGATGGTGTTCCAGAATTACGCGCTCTATCCGCACATGACCGTCGCAAAAAACATGGGCTTTTCGCTCATGCTGCGGGGCGAGAGCAAAAGCGAAATCGACAAGCGTGTGAAAAAAGCCGCGCAAATTCTCGGCCTGATGCCTTTGCTCGATCGTTATCCGCGGCAACTTTCCGGCGGCCAGCGCCAGCGCGTTGCCATGGGCCGCGCGATCGTGCGTGAGCCGCAGGTGTTTCTGTTCGACGAGCCGCTTTCGAACCTGGATGCGAAGTTGCGGGTTGCGATGCGCACGGAAATGAAGGAGCTGCATCAGCGGCTGAAGACAACAACCGTTTACGTCACGCACGACCAGATCGAAGCGATGACCATGGCCGACAAGATCGTCGTCATGCATGACGGCGTGATCGAGCAGGTCGGTGCGCCGCTGGAGCTTTACGACAAGCCGGCCAATCAGTTCGTCGCGGGCTTCATTGGCTCGCCGGCCATGAATTTCCTGAACGGAAAACTGAAAGTAAACGGTTCAGCCTATGTCGAGACCGAGCAGGGCCACAAGCTGCCGCTCAAATCCATGCCGCAAGGCGAGAGCGGCCGTGACGTCGTGTACGGAATTCGCCCGGAGCATTTCGAGATGGGCGAGGGCGGTTTGCCGGCGGAAGTCGTCGTCGTCGAGCCGACCGGATCGGAAACCCAGGTTGTCGCGCGGATCGGCAATCAGGAAGTTATTGCAGTTTTCCGCGAACGCCAAAACTTGAAGCCTGGCGACAAGATTTCGCTGCGTCCGCGCGCGGACACGGCTCACCTCTTCGCCAAAGATAGCGGAAAAAGAATCTAGCGAAGTCCGAAGATTAAGAACGTCCACGGGAGGAAATCATGGACAAGAAGTTTGAAATGGACCGCCGCTCGCTGCTGAAAGGTTCAGCCGCGGCGGCAACGATTGCGACCGTAGGTGCCGACCAGTTGTTTAACTACGCGACCGCTTGGGCACAGACCGCGCCCTTCAAGGCGGAGCCGAATGCGAAGATCTCGGTGCTGCGTTGGCGCCGCTTCGTCGAAGCCGAAGACAAAGCCTTCATGGCGATGGTCGATGCCTTCCAGAAGGCGACGGGTGTTTCGGTCACGATCACGAACGAGTCGTTCGAAGACGTGCAGCCCAAGGCTTCGGTCGCCGCAAACACAGGCTCTGGCCTGGACATGGTGTGGGGTCTCTATTCGCTCCCGCATCTCTTCCCCGAAAAGTGCCTCGACATGACTCAGGTCGCGGATTACCTCGGCAAGAAGTACGGCGGCTGGACGCAGTCAGCCGAGCTTTACGGCAAGGCGAAAGGCAAGTGGATTTGCCTGCCGGTCGCGACCACGGGCGGTTTGATGAATTACCGCATCAGTTCGATGGAGAAGGCGGGCTTCAAGGAATTCCCGAAAGATACTGCAAGCTTCCTCGAGCTCGTCAAAGCGTTGAAGAAGAACAACACGCCGGCTGGTTTCGCACTCGGCCACGCTTCTGGTGACGCCAACACCTGGCTGCACTGGGCGTTGTGGGCATTCGGCGGCAACCTCGTCGATAAGAATGACAAGGTCGTCATCAACTCGCCGGAAACCGCGAAGTCCCTGCAATTCGTGAAAGACCTTTACGACAACTTCATTCCGGGCACCGCGTCCTGGAACGACTCCTCGAACAACAAAGCCTTCGTTGCAGGCGAGCTCCATCTCACCTCGAACGGCATTTCGGTCTATGTCACTGCGAACCGGGAAAACAAGGCAGTTGCTGAAGACATGAACCACGCCTATATGCCGGTCGGCCCGGTTGGACGCCCGACCGAACTGCATCTCGCATTCCCGATCCTGACCTTCTCGTTCACGAAGTTCCCGAATGCGTGCAAAGCCTTCGCGGCCTTCATGCAGGAAGCGGAAAACTTCAATCCATGGATTGAGGCGGCGCAGGGCTATCTCTCGCACTTCCTCAATGCATACGACAAGAATCCGGTCTGGACCGCAGATCCGAAGCGGACGGTTTATCGCGACGTTTCCAAGCGCACGCTGACGCCTGCCGGCCTCGGCACGCTTGGAGAAAAAGCGGCGGCCGCGATTGCCGATTTCGTGGTGGTCGATATGTTCGCGAACTACTGCACCGGCCGCGAAGACATCAAGGGTGCGATGGCGATTGCCGAGCGGCAGACGCGGCGTATCTATCGCTGAGCGAAATCCGGCGGCGCGGGAGACCGCGCCGCCGTTTTCATTCTCTAGTACAAAGCGGCTTACATGAGCACGGTCGAAGAAGCCGAACGCAATGCTTCGCGGATGAAAGAGCTGTCCGCGTGGGGACGGCTGAAGGTCAATCGCAACTGGCTGGCGATCTGGTTCATGCTGCCAGCGGCGGCCTTTCTTCTGCTTTTCCTCGCTTGGCCGCTGCTGCTCGGCGTCTGGCTTTCGTTTACGGATGCACGGCTGGCGCGGCCCGGAAAATTCATCGGCTTTGAAAACTACGAGTGGCTTTGGGACGACAGCGTTTTCTGGCTCTCGGTTTTTAACACGCTGCTTTATACGATCGTCGCAAGCATCATAAAATTCGTGATCGGACTATATCTGGCGCTGCTTCTGAACCGGCACATGCCATTCAAGGCAATGATCCGCTCGATTGTGCTGATCCCGTTCATCGTGCCGACGGTGCTGTCTGCGATCGCCTTCTGGTGGATCTACGACTCGCAGTTCTCGATCATATCCTGGTCGCTGAAGCAGATGGGCCTGATCAACCAGAACATCGACTTTCTCGGCGACGGGAACATGGCGCGCGCAAGCCTGATCTTCGCGAATATCTGGCGCGGCGTGCCTTTTGTGGCGATTACGCTGCTCGCCGGTCTGCAAACCGTTTCGCCGTCGCTCTATGAAGCGGCGACGCTCGACGGTGCATCGGCGTGGCAGCGCTTCCGCTTTGTGACCTATCCATTGCTGACGCCGATCATCGCGGTGGTCATGACCTTCTCGGTGCTTTTCACTTTCACGGATTTCCAGTTGATCTGGGCGATGACGCGCGGCGGACCCGCGAACGCGACCCACTTGATGGCGACGCTTTCCTATTCGCGTGGAATTCTGAGCGGACAGCTCGGCGAGGGTTCGGCAATCGCGACTGCGATGATCCCATTCCTGCTCGCGGCGATCATGTTCTCGTGGTTCGGGTTACAGCGCCGTAAATGGCAGCAGGGTGAAAACAATGACTGAGGCCTCTGCAAAAATCGTCGCGACCGAGATGCGGAGCGATGCGCGCGAAGGCATGACTTATCTCGAAAGCGTGCCGATGCGGCTCGTCACGTTGTGGTTGCCGCTCGGCCTCATCATGCTGATCCTGCTGTTTCCGTTTTACTGGATGGTGCTGACATCCGTGAAGCCGAACGCGCAGCTCATCGACATGAACACGTACAATCCGTTCTGGGTGGTCAACCCGACGCTCGATCACATCAAGCGGCTATTGTTCGAGACCGCGTATCCGCTCTGGCTATGGAATACGATGTACGTCGCGTTTGCTGCCACGATGCTGTCTATCTTCGCAAGCGTGCTTGCCGCTTACGCGATTGTGCGGCTTCGCTTTCGCGGGGCGCAGATGATCGGCGCTTCGATCTTCATGGCGTATCTCATACCGCCGTCGATCCTGTTTATTCCATTGGCATCGGTCATTCATTTCTACGGACTGTTCGATTCGCCGCTCGCGCTCATCCTCGTCTATCCGACAATTCTGATCCCATTCTCGACCTGGCTTCTGATGGGTTACTTTAAAACAATCCCATTCGAGCTCGAAGAATGTGCATTGATCGACGGCGCGAGCCGATGGCAGATTCTGACGAAGATCGTTCTGCCGCTCGCCATTCCGGGACTGATCTCGGCCTTCATCTTTTCGTTCACGCTATGCTGGAACGAGTTCATCTATGCGCTGACCTTGATTTCGTCGGTGCAGAACCGCACCGTGCCGGTCGCGATTGTCAGCGAGCTCGTTGACGGCGACGTTTATCGCTGGGGCTCGTTAATGGCGGGCGCGATGCTGGGCTCGCTTCCGCTCGTGATCCTTTACGCATTCTTCGTCGAGCACTACGTTTCGGCGATGACAGGTGCGGTCAAGGAATAAGCATGCACGTTCTGATTTTAGGCGCGGCCGGCATGATCGGCCGCAAGCTCACCGGGCGTTTGCTGAAAGAAAGCCGCATCGGATCGCGCGAGATTTCGAAGCTCACGTTGCATGATGTGGTCGCGCCGCAAATTCCGGCGAATGCGCCGTTTCCGGTGACCGCGTCTGCGTCCGATTTTTCCATGCCGGGCGAGGCGGAAAAACTGATCGCATCCAAGCCCGACATTATCTTCCACCTTGCCGCTATCGTCTCCGGCGAGGCAGAAGCCGATCTCGACAAGGGCTATCGCATCAATCTCGACGGCACACGTTTCCTGCTGGATGCGATCAAGAAGGCCGGGAGCGGCTACAAACCTCGCGTCGTCTTTACTTCTTCTATTGCGGTCTTCGGTGCGCCATTTCCCGACGCCATCGGGGACGAGTTTTTCGAAACGCCGCTCACGAGCTACGGCACGCAAAAGGCGATGGGCGAGCTGATGCTCGCGGATTATTCCCGGCGCGGCATTCTCGAAGGCGTCGGCATTCGTCTGCCGACAATCTGTGTGCGTCCCGGCAAGCCAAACAAAGCGGCGTCAGGCTTCTTCTCGAACATCATCCGCGAGCCGTTGAGCGGCGAGGAGGCCGTGCTTCCCGTCTCGGAAGACGTACGCCACTGGCATGCGTCGCCACGCTCGGCAATCGGCTTTCTGATTCGCGCTGCAACCATCGACATTGCGAAGCTGAACAATCGCGTAAATCTCTCAATGCCGGGATTGTCCGTCACAGTCGGCGAGCAGATCGCGGGGTTAGAGCGCGTTGCGGGCAAAGGTGTCACGAAGCGCATCAGGCGCGAGCCGGATCAGGCCATTATGCGGATCGTCTCGGGCTGGCCGCGCAACTTCGATGCCTCGCGCGCAAAGTCGCTTGGCTTCACGACCGCCGAAAAGACCTTCGACGATATCGTGAAGCTGCATATCGACGACGAACTGGGCGGGAATTTTGTCGCGTAGCGCCGTCTAGTTCGCGCGCTTTTTGCTCTCTTCGGCGATGTAATCCATCGCCGCCTGCACGCCGCCTTTCTTATGCGGAATGCCGGAGAGACCTAGCGCCATTTCGGTGATCGCGAGCGCACCCAGGAGCGTGCCGTCATTGATGTCGCCGAGATGCCCGATGCGGAAATACTTGCCGGTATAAGGGCCGAAGCTCGCGCCGTAGGCTATGTCGAAATTCTCGAGTGCGGTCGCGCGAAACTGATCCGCGTTCTGGCCTTCCGGCAGCAGGATCGCGGTGATGGTCGATGAATAGTGTTTCGGCTCTTTACAGAAAAGTTCGAGGCCCCAGGTCTTCACTGCGCGGCGGGTTGCTTCCGCAAGCCGGTCGTGACGCGAAAAAACGTTCTCGAGACCTTCCTCGTGAAGCATGTCGATCGCTTCCGCGAGGCCGTAGAGAATGTTGGTCGCAGGCGTGTAGGGAAAATAACCGGTCTTGTTCATCGCGATCATTTCTTCCCAGCCCCAGAACGACTTTGGAAGCTTCGATGTCTTCGACGCTGCAAGCGCCTTGTCGCTGACCGCGTTGAAAGAGATGCCGGGCGGAAGCATCAAGCCCTTCTGCGCGCCGCCGACGGTGACATCGACGCCCCATTCGTCATGACGGTAATCGATAGAGGCAAGCGACGAAATCGTATCGACAAGCAGCAGTGCCGGATGGCCTGCGGCGTCTATAGCCTTGCGTACCTCCGCAACGGGCGAAACGCAGCCGGTCGAGGTTTCGTTTTGCAGGACTGCGACGGCCTTAATCTTCTTTTCTTTATCTTCGCGGAGCTTCGCTTCGATCGCCGCCGGCTGGGCGCCGGTGCGCCAGTCGCTTGCGATAAAAATCGGAACGAGGCCGAGCTTCTCCGCCATCTTTTTCCAGAGCGTGCCGAACTGGCCGGTCTCGAACATCAATACGTGATCGCCGGGCGAAAGCGTGTTTACGAGTGCGGCTTCCCACGCGCCTGTTCCTGACGAAGGGAAGATGATGACCGGGTTCGTGGTCTTGAAGATAGTCTTTACGCCGTCAAGGCAGCGGCGGGCGAGCTTGGCAAATGCAGGCCCGCGGTGATCGATGATCGGCATGTCCATCGCACGGAGGATGCGGTCGGGGATGGGACTCGGGCCGGGGATTTGAAGAAAATGCCTGCCTGCGGTGCGCGAACGATTAGACGCCACTGTGATCCCCCGGTAGTCTTGAATGCGCGAGCGATGCGCGTGATTGAAATAAGAGTCGGCCAGTCCTGTGAATTATACACGCATCCCGGTCAAGCAGCGCCCAAGCCGTAGCGGCTATGCAGCGATAAAGGGGCGCACCCGATGAACGTCCTGCTGCCGGGCCTTGAGCGGAAACTGCGCCGCGAAATCACCGGCGACGTGCTGTTCGACGGCTTCAGCCGCGGCCGTTACGCAACGGACGCTTCGCATTATCAGATGATGCCGCTGGGCGTCGTTGTGCCTCGCACAATAGAGGAGGCGAAGGCTGCGATTGAATTGGCCGATCAAGAGGGGGCGACCGTACTCGCGCGCGGCGGCGGTACTTCCCAATGCGGGCAGACCATCAACAACTCGCTCGTCATCGACTGCTCCAAGTACCTGAATAAAATCCTCGAACTGGACGTCGAGAACAAACGTTGCGTAGTCGAACCCGGCATCGTGCTGGACGATCTGAACCGTGCGCTACGCAAGCACGGGCTTTGGTATCCAGTCGATGTTTCGACCGCGTCGCGGGCAACCATCGGCGGCATGGCGGGCAACAACTCCTGTGGCGGACGTTCGCTTCGCTACGGCACCATGCGCGACAACGTGATCTCGATGGACGCGGTGTTCGCGAGCGGACAGTCCGCGCATTTCGGACGCGCAAACCGCGATCTCTCGGATATTCCGGATCAGTCAGCGTTAAAGCCGCTGGCAAAAGATTTGCTCGCGCTAGGCAGCCGGGAAGCGGCGGAAGTCGAAGCGCGCTTTCCGAAAGTGCAGCGCCGTGTCGGTGGCTACAACCTCGACGCGCTGATACCGGGCAGGAACGACCTCAACCTTGCGCACATACTGGTAGGCTCGGAAGGTACGCTCGCCTTCACGACAAAGGTCGAACTGAAGCTCTGGCCTGTGCTGGGAAAACGCATCGTTGCTGCATGCCACTTCGGCAGCTTTTATGAAGCGATGAACGCCGCGCAACATCTGGTGAAGACCGGGCCGATCGCGGTCGAGCTGGTTGACCGGACCATGATCGAGCTTGCGCGCGAAATCGCGATGTTCCGCCCGACGCTCGAAAAATTCGTGCGCGGGACGCCCGACGCAATCCTGCTGGTCGAGTTCGACTCCGGCGAGAATGAAAACAAAAAGCGCCTCTCGCATCTTCACGACGTGATGAACGATCTCGGCTTCGGCTGGGACAAGCAGGGTGCAAAGTGGGGCGGTGTGGTCGACGTGACCGATCCGGCTTTGCAGACCGCGATCGCCGAGCTGCGCGCATCCGGCCTGAACGTGATGATGTCGATGAAGGAGCAGGGCAAGCCGATCTCCTTCGTCGAAGACTGCGCCGTACCGCTCGAGCATCTCGCCGATTACACCGCGCGCCTCACGAAAATCTTCGAGAAGAACGGCACGCGCGGCACCTGGTACGCGCATGCTTCTGTCGGTTGTCTTCACGTGCGGCCGGTACTCAATCTCCGGCAGGACAAAGATGTGAAAGCGATACGCGCGATTGCGGAAGAAGCCTTCGCAATGGTGCGCGAATATAAAGGCTCGCATTCCGGCGAACATGGCGACGGCATGGTGCGCTCGGAGTTTCATAAGCCGATGTTCGGTGAGAGGCTCGTTCATGCGTTCGAGGAAGTAAAAGAACGCTTCGATCCGAAGCCCTTGTTCAATCCCGGCAAGATTGTGCACGCGCCGAAATTCGATGACCGCAATAACTTCCGCTACGGCCCGCATTACGGGCTCGAAGAAATCACGCCTGCACTCGACTGGTCGGAATATACCGGTGGCGCGGAAGGTTTTCAGGGCGCCGTCGAGATGTGCAACAACAACGGCGCTTGCAGAAATAGCGTGGGCAACGTGATGTGCCCGAGCTATCGCGTGACGCGGGACGAGCGCGATGTCACGCGCGGCCGTGCTAATTCGTTACGGCTCGCGCTCTCGGGACAACTCGGCAAAGACGCGCTGATCTCGGACGCGATGGCAGAGACGATGAAACTCTGTGTTTCCTGCAAAGGCTGTCGCCGCGAATGCCCGACCGGCGTCGATATGGCGCGCATGAAAATAGAAGTGCTGGCGGCGCGGGCAGCGAAGCACGGGTATTCGCTTCGCGACAGACTCGTTGGCTGGCTGCCGCGTTACGCGCACTTGGCGAAACATATCGGCTGGCTTCTCAATCTACGCGACGTCATTCCTGGCGCCGCGAAGATTTCGGAGTGGCTCACCGGTTTCAGCGCGAAGCGGAAACTTCCGAAGTGGCGGAGCGATGTGTTTGACGAGCATTCCGCAAGCGCGGGAGAAGGCGAAATGGAAGTCGTCCTGTTCGCAGACACTTTCAATCGTTACTTCGATCGCGAGAATCTGGAAACCGCGCGCGATGTGTTGAAGGCTGGCGGCTATCGCGTTCATTTCGCGAACGACGGTGTAGGCCGTCCGCTCTGTTGCGGACGCACGTTTCTTTCCGTTGGTGCCGTAAAAGAAGCGAAGGAAGAAGCAGAGCGCACGTTAAAGGCGCTGATGTCTTACGTGCGCAGGGGCGTGCCCGTCGTGGGCCTCGAGCCAAGCTGTGTGTTCGGCTTCCGTGACGAGATCCCGACTTTGCTGAAGGGAAGCGCGGATGCCACGGCGCTTGCGGGCAACGTAATGCTGTTCGAGGAATTCATCGCGGCTGAAACCGCGGCGGGCCGCATGAAACTCGATCTGAAGCCGATTGGGGAGAAAGCGCTGCTCCACGGTCATTGTCATCAGAAGGCTTTTGGCGCGCTTACACCGGTGCAGCAAACGCTTAAACTTATTCCGGAACTTGAAGTGGAAACGATCGACTCTAGTTGCTGCGGCATGGCCGGCAGTTTCGGTTACGGCAGAGATACGATCGATGTTTCGCTTGCTATGGGCGAGCTAAGCCTGTTGCCTGCGGTGCGAAAGGCCGATGCACGTACCATCGTCGTCGCCGACGGCACTTCTTGCCGCGAACAGATCAGCCATGGTGCGGGCCGGGAGGCGCTGCATGTTGCGCGCGTACTTGCGCGCAGTCTCGGCGTCGAGCGAATACAATAACTAGAAGAATATCATTGGGAGAGAAGCCATGTCGGAACTGACACTTGAGAAAGCGCAGATCATCGTGAGCACGGGCCTGAAATTCTCACGGGATTCGAAATTCAAACCCATGGGTATCGTTGTGCTCGACGCACGTAGCGCCGTCGTCGCCTGTGCGATTGAGGACAATTCCGCGCTGCGCCGCTTCGACATCGCGCATGGCAAGGCGCATGGTTGCCTCGGCATGGGTATCGGCGGAAGGTCCGTCGAGAAGCGTATCGTTGAGCGTCCGCACTTCGGCGCGGCACTCGCGCATGTTTTTGACGGCGATTTTATTCCGGTTCCTGGCGGCGTGTTGATCAAGAACGCAAGCGGCGCGATCATTGGTGCGGTTGGTGTTTCCGGCGATACGTCGGACAATGACGAAGCAGCCGGCATCGCGGGCATCAAGGCAGCGGGGCTTGTTGCCGACGCGGGGTAGGGCGAACCGAAAAGGAGAGCGCTATGAGCGGAACCGTCACGTACAAAACTGACGGCGCAATCGCGACCGTCGTCATCGAAAATGAAGGCCGCCTGAATGCGCTGTCGTTGCCGATGTGGCGGCAACTGCGGCAGGCGTTCGAAGAACTGGCACACGACCGCGACACGGTACGCTGCATCGTGCTGCGCGGCGCAGGCGACGCCTTTGCGTCCGGCGCCGACATCGCCGAGTTCGAGCGTGAACGCTACGATGTCGCGTCCGCCCGCGCTTACGGCAAGGCAATCCACCCCGCGCTGGTTTCGATTTCAGAATGCCCGCATCCGGTAATTTCGATGATCCGCGGCCCCTGTGTCGGCGGCGGGCTGGAGATAGCCGGACGCACCGATATTCGTATTTGCAGCGAAAGCGCGCGCTTTGGCATTCCTGTGAACCGTCTCGGTCTGGTCGTTGCCTATGCGGAATTGAAAGCGCTGCTGGATATCGTCGGCCCCTCGGTCGCGATGGAAATGCTGCTTGAAGGGAAAGTCTTTGGTGCTGCGGACGCATTGCGCGCGGGCCTCGTGAACCGGGCGGTGGCGGACGCGAAGCTCGAAACCGAAGCCTATGAAACGGCAAAGCGCATCGCAGAAGGTGCGCCTCTTGCCGCGCGCTGGCACAAGAAATTCGTGCGCCGCCTGCTGGAGCCGAAGCCGTTGCGCGAAGACGAACTCGACGAGAGCTTCTACTGCTTTGGCACTGAAGATTTCCAGATTGGCTATCGGGCGTTTCTGGAAAAGAAGAAGCCGCAGTTTAAAGGCCGCTGATGAAGGTGAACAAAGGTCCGCTTACGGGCGTCAAGGTAATTGAGCTTTCTCATGTCATGGCAGGCCCGGTCTGCGGGTTGATGCTTGCCGACATGGGCGCGGAAGTCATCAAGGTCGAAAAAATTCCGGGCGGCGATGACACGAGGCGCACAGTTCCGCCGAAGATCGGTGAAGAAGCGGCTTCTTTTATGATGTTGAACCGCAACAAGCGCGGCATCGCGGTCAATCTGAAAACAGAGGACGGCAAGAAAATCCTGCGCCGTCTTCTCGAAGACGCAGATGTGGTCACCGAAAACTATCGCCGCGGCGCGATGGAGCGCATGGGTTTCGGCTTCGACGAACTTCAGAAGCTGAACCCTCGTCTTATTTATTGCGCGATCTCCGGTTTCGGCCGCACGGGACCTTATGCGGATCGCGGCGGCTTCGATCTGATCGCACAGGGCATGAGCGGACTGATGTCGATCACCGGCGAAGGGCCGGGACGTCCTCCGGTAAAAGTCGGAGCTCCTGTCACCGACATCACCGCCGGCATTCTCGCGGCGATGGGAATTCTGGCAGCACTTCACGCGCGCACGCAGACCGGCAAGGGCCAGATGGTCGATACTTCGCTGTTCGAAGCGGGCATCGTTCATACCTACTGGCAATCGTCGATCGCTTTGGCCTCAGGCGTTGCGCCGGGGCCGATGGGTTCCGCGCACCCGCTCAACGCACCTTATGAAGCGTTCGCGACGAAAGACGGCTGGATCAATCTGGGTGCTGCGAACCAGACGACATGGCTGCGAACCATCGAGCTCTTGCGGCGGCCCGATCTCGCGGATGATCTGCGATTCAAAGATGCGTCGGGCCGCCTCGTAAACCGCGCAGTGCTGGCCGAGACGCTCGCGCTTGAATTCAGAAAGCGCACGAGCGCGGAGTGGCTGGAGGCGCTCGAACAGGCAAAAGTTCCGGCCGGTCCCGTTTTTGATGTTTTGCAGATGCACGCCGACCCCCAAACGGTTGCGCGAGAGATGGTGGTGGAGGTCAATCACTCCGCGGTCGGGCCGGTAAAAACACTCGGTGCGCCGGTGAAATTTTCGGCAACGCCGGGCGGCGTACATCGCAGCGCACCAATTTTCGGAGAACACACTGGGGAAGTTTTGCGCGAGTACGGCTTCTCGAACGCCGAAATTGAGCGAATGGCCGAGTCCGGCGCGATTACACGGTTATGAGAAGCATTCGCAAACGCCGCTGAAATTGTTACGGCAGAGTCAAATTTCGCAGCGCAATATCGAAGCGCGGCAATGTGGCACTCGCAGTCTAGAATTGTAGTCATTGCAGAATCGATTGGTTATAAAACCAATAGGGCCAAAGAAGAACGAAATAACAATCGAGTCCGGGGTGGAAGCAATAGTTCAGTCTCATTCGCGAGCGGCTCAGTCATCGGTGCCGTTGCTCGCCGTAGAAGATTTACACGTTCAGTTTGAAACGTCGCGCGGCATCGTGCGCGCGGTGCAGGGCGTATCGTATACGGTCAACCGCGGTGAAGTCGTTGCGATCGTCGGCGAGTCCGGCTGTGGCAAATCCGTCTCCGCGCTCACGATGATGCGCCTGCTCGCAAAGACCGGGCGCGTCACGAAGGGACGCATTCTGCTCGAAGGCCGCAATCTGCTCGATCTCTCCGACGAAGAGATGCGCGCTGTGCGCGGCCACGAGATCTCGATGATCTTCCAGGAGCCGATGACCTCGCTCAACCCGGTCCTCTCGATCGGAATGCAGATCATGGAGCCCTTGCTCATCCATCTGAAAATGACGGAAGAGCAGGCGCAAGTCCGTGCGCTCGAACTGATGCAACAGGTCGGTATTACCGACGGCAAGCGCCGCCTTGCGCAGTATCCGCACCAGCTTTCCGGCGGCATGCGCCAGCGCGTGATGATCGCGATCGGCCTTGCCTGCAAACCGAAGCTGATCATTGCCGACGAACCGACGACCGCGCTCGACGTCACCATTCAGGCACAGATTCTCGAATTGATGAAGAATCTGTCGCGCGAACTCGGTATCGCGCTCGTCATCATCACGCACAATCTCGGCATCGTCGCGCGTTACGCTGACCGCGTGAACGTGATGTATGCGGCAAACATCATCGAGAAGGGCAGCGCGGACGACATCTTCCTGAAGCCGGCGCACCCTTACACCAACGGCCTCATGCGTTCTGTACCGCGGCTTGACGAACCGCGCGGCACGAAATTGCAGACCATTGAAGGTTTGCCGCCGGATCTGCGCATGCCGCCGGCGGGATGCGCA
>JAKFYO010000110.1 GCA_021730825.1 Hyphomicrobiales bacterium | reverse complement strand
GAGCAGGCCGCCGCGCTCGTTCAGTTGCTCGATCAGCATGACGAGGAGCGATTGCAGTGGCCGCTCGCTCGCGGTCATGGTGCCGGAGAGCGAGTGCAGGATACCTACCTTGATCGCGCCGCTGTCGAGGTTCGCGAAGTAGCGCTCGACTGCGTCGAGCATCCATTGCGAGCGGTCGATCAGATCGTTCGCGGTCGTCAGCACGGACTCGCCTGCGTCTTCGACTTGCGTCACCGCTGACGATATCTCCGGCAACGCGCCGCCGACGCCGCTTGCCACCTTCACCGCGCGGTCGCTGATGTGGCGCAGTTCCTCCGCCTGATGATCGAGGCTCGCGGTCATCACGCGGCTGGTTTCGCTCATGGTGCCGACGCTTGCCGAGACCGCGTTGATCGCGCTTACCGTGTCTTCGACTGCTTGCTGAATATCGCCGATCTGCGCGTCGATGTTGCCGGTCGCTTTCGCGGTTTGGGCGGCAAGCGCTTTCACTTCGCTTGCGACCACCGAGAAGCCCTTGCCGGCTTCGCCCGCGCGAGAGGCTTCGATATGCGCGTTCAGCGCCAAGAGCGAAGTCTTGTCGGCAATCGCCTGAATGGATTTCACGACTTCGTCGATTTCGCCCGCGGCAGCGGAAAGACTGCGCACGATGCGGTCGGTACGGTCGAGATCGGAAATGGTCTGGTCGGTGGCTTTCTGGGCTGCCGAAATCTGTAGCGTGGAGTCGTCGAGCAACTGTAAAAGCTTGTTTGCGGAATCCGCGACCGCTTCGGAGTCGCGTGCGGCCGAAGTCGCAGTTGCCGAAGCGTCCGACACCTGCGCACGCATGCGAAGATTTCGCGCCGAAAGTTCGTTCGCGGTGACGCGGATTTCCTCGCCCGCCGCGGCGAAAGTGGTGAGCACTTCATCGATGGCGGCGCGGAATTTCTTCGTGAAGAACACGCGTCCCGCGTGCCGCAACCGTGCTTCGTCCTGTCGCGAGCGCTGATCGGCGGCAAGCGCATCTGCGTCCAACAATGTCTTACGCATCGCTTCGGCGGCAGCAGCCAACTTCTCGAAAGTCGGACCGTCTGAAGTCGCGGGCAATTCTGCGAAACGATCGCCCTGCGAGATGCGGGAGATGGCTTCGGTCAGCGAGCCATATTTCCGGTCCACGATCCACGCGCCGAGTAGCGACAAGCAGCCAGCCGCGATCAGTCCCGGCACGATGCCGAGGTAAAGCGTTGCGTATGCCGTCAACGCGGAAGCGAGGAATACTGGCAGCGCGATGCGTAGCGCCGGCAGTTTGGGGGCAGGCAATTTCGTGCCGGTAGGCTCCGGCATCTGCACTCTCCGGCGAATCTAGTGGAATCAACTGGTTCGATAAGACGTGCAGGTGTCGTGTTGTTGAAGCCCATATTTTCGGCGTAGCGCCAATGATTTAGGCCGTTCCGCTGCGTCGGGTTGCGGGCGCTCGCGACAGACCGCATGGTATGGCTGCGGCAACTCGGGGGCTTTCAAAATGCCCACCAAGGGCGAAGGCGAAGTGATCGTGGAAATGCGCCCCGTCGGGAGCGTGGTCCGTGTTGCAGCCGTTGACGTTGCGACCGGCACGGAGGTCGTCGTCATGGGGCCGGCCAACGCGAGCCCGCAAAGCCTTGAGCAACTGGCCATTGCCAAGCTCAGGCGCAGACTCGCAATGGATAGGGGCAGCTAGGCCCTCGTTACGCTTCTTTTTGTGGGTCGGCTATGTTAGGCGGAACCCGTTCATAACCCTTGAGGCTAAGGAGCCAGCAATGTCCGCGACCGATCCGTTGGATCGCAACGATGCGAACCGCTTTTTCACCGCCACGCTCGAACAGAGCGATCCCGAAATTTTCGGCGCGGTGAAGGGTGAACTCGGTCGCCAGCGGCACGAGATCGAACTCATCGCCTCCGAGAACATCGTGTCGAAGGCCGTGCTCGAAGCGCAGGGCTCGGTGCTGACGAATAAGTATGCCGAGGGCTATCCGGGCAACCGCTATTACGGCGGCTGCAAGTGGGTCGATATCGTCGAGACGGTTGCAATCGATCGCGCGAAGAAACTCTTCGGCTGCGGTTTCGCGAACGTGCAGCCGAACTCCGGCAGTCAGGCTAACCAAGCGGCGTTCATGGCGGTGATGAAGCCGGGCGACACCTTCATGGGCTTGAACCTAGCGGCCGGCGGACATCTCACGCACGGCGCGCCGGTAAACATGTCCGGCAAATGGTTCAAGGTTGTGCCTTACAACGTCCGCAAGGACGACCACCGGATCGACTACGATGAGGTCGAGAAGCTTGCGCGTGAAAATCAGCCGAAGCTGATTGTCGCCGGTGGCTCGGCATATCCGCGGCAAATCGATTTCGCGCGCTTCCGCAAGATCGCGGACAGTGTCGGCGCGGTGTTCATGGTGGACATGGCGCATTTCGCCGGTCTCGTCGCAGGCGGTGCGCATCCGAGTCCATTCCCGCACGCGCATATCGTGACCGCGACCACGCACAAGACGTTGCGTGGCCCGCGCGGCGGTCTCGTGCTCACGAACGATGAAGCGTTAGCCAAGAAGATCAACTCGGCGGTGTTTCCTGGCTTGCAGGGCGGACCGCTGATGCACGTCATCGCGGGTAAAGCGGTGGCCTTCGCTGAAGCGTTGCAGCCTGTCTACAAACTTTACGCAAAGAACGTAGTTGAGAACGCCAAAGCGCTCGCCGAAAATCTCCGCGCGCACGGCTTCGATATCGTCTCCGGCGGCACCGATACGCATGTGATGCTGGTCGATCTGCGCCCGAAGCGTCTCACCGGAAAGATCTCCGAGAACGCGTTGGGCCGCGCCTATATCACCTGTAACAAGAACGGGATTCCGTTCGATCCAGAAAAACCGCAGGTGACTTCCGGCATTCGCCTCGGCTCGCCGGCATGCACGACGCGCGGCTTCGGTGTGAAGGAATTCCAGCTTGTCGGCGACTACATCGCCGAAGTCCTGAACGTGCTTTCGCAGAAGGGCGTCGAGGAAGACTCGATGGTCGAAGCGGCGGTGCGCGAGAAAGTCGCGAAACTTCTCGAACGCTTTCCGATCTATCAGTGAACGAAATCTAGGGCGAGGGCATAAAACATGCGGTGCCCCTTTTGCGGTAACGCCGATACGCAAGTGAAGGACTCGCGGCCGACCGAAGATTCGGCTGCGATCCGGCGCCGCCGTATTTGTCCGCAATGCGGCCAGCGTTTCACGACCTTCGAGCGCGTGCAGTTGCGCGAGTTGACGGTCTTGAAGCGCAACGGACGCCGCACGCCGTTCGACCGCGACAAGCTCCTGCGTTCGGTGCAGATTGCGCTCCGTAAACGCCCGGTCGCGCCGGATCGAATCGACCAGATGGTCTCCGGCATCGTGCGGCGCTTAGAGAGCGCTGGCGACGAGGAAATCAACTCGGAGATGATCGGCGAACTCGTGATGGACGGGCTGAAACAGCTCGACGACGTGGCTTACGTCCGCTTCGCGTCGGTCTATCGCAACTTCCGCGACCCGAAAGACTTCGAGGACGTGCTCGGCGAACTCGCGGAAGGCGAGCGGCCAAAAGGTGCCGGGTAGGCGCGGCCCGCATGAACGCGCTTCAGTATTCAGGTGTTGTGACGCCGGTTGGCGGAGACGATGCGCGCTTCATGGATGCGGCACTTAATTTCGGCCGCCGTCACATGGGTCTGGCCGCACCTAATCCTTCGGTCGGTGCGATTATCGTCAGATCGAACGGCATCGAGCCCGTTGTGATTGCGCGCGGCGTCACCGCGAAAGGCGGCAGGCCGCACGCAGAGACGGAAGCGCTCAAGGCCGCAGGCGATGCAGCGAAAGGCGCCACGATGTACGTGACGCTCGAGCCATGCGCGCATCAATCGAAAACGCCGCCCTGCGCGAGCGCGCTTGTGAACGCGCAGGTGGGCCGCGTCGTCATTGCGATCGAAGACCCGAACCCGCTCGTCTCGGGCAACGGCATCCGCATGCTGCGGGATGCAGGGATCGAAACAATCGTCGGCGTCGGCGCAGGTCAGGCGAAGATCGATCACGCGGGACATTTTCGCCGCGTGCGTGACGGCCGCCCGCATATTCTTTTAAAGATCGCGGTCTCCGCTGACGGGAAGACCGGACTTGCCGGCCGCAAACCCGCACGCATTTCAGGTCCCGTGTCGACGGCGGAAGCGCATATTCTTCGTGCGACGTGTGATGCGATCATGGTCGGCAGCGGCACGGTGCTCGCCGATAATCCGAAACTCGACTGCCGCCTGCCGGGCATGGAAGACCGCTCGCCGGTCCGCGTCGTGCTGGATGGTTCGCTCCGCATCCCGCTCGACTGTCATCTCGTGCAGACCGCGAAAGCACGAAAGCTGATCGTGATCGCGGGCGAAAATGTGCCCACCGACAAGCAGAAAGCGCTGGAAGCGAAGGGTGTGGAAGTCATTCGCGTTCAGGTGACGAAAGACAAATATCGTAAGCCTGTTATTGCCGATGCGATGCGCGAGCTTGGTAGCCGCGGCATCACGCGGCTCCTGGTCGAGGGCGGGCCGATGCTTTCGGCTTCGCTGTTGCAGAACGATCTCGTCGATGAGGCTGTCGTAGTCCAGGCACCTGCCACACTCGGTTCTGATGCCATCGAGGCGCTGGAGGGCTTGCCGCTCGATGCCTTACTCGCTTCACCAAGATTGAGGATCATCGAGGAACGTGCGCTCGGTTCCGATAAGATGATCCGCCTGTTCCGGAAGTAGCAAGATGTTCACGGGAATTGTCACCGATGTCGGCGTGATCCGGTCAGAGACCGGCCGCTTCGACCCTGCGTCCAAGGCCAATCTGAAGCGGTTGCGGATTGCCACGCGGTACGATGCGAAGACCATCGATCTCGGCGCGTCGGTGATGTGCAACGGCATCTGTCTCACCGTGGTGGCGCGCGACGAGGACTGGTTTGAGGTCGAGGTCGGCCCGGAAACGCTTCGGATTACCACCGCCGGCGGCTGGAAAGCGAACACCAAGATCAATCTGGAGCGCTCGCTAAAGGTCGGCGACGAACTCGGCGGGCATCTTGTCAGCGGCCACGTTGACGGAATTGCCGATGTGGTTTCGCGCGAGGATTTCGATCAGTCGTCGAAGATCGCGTTGCGCGCGCCCGAGGCGCTTGCGCGCTACATCGCGGTCAAAGGATCGGTTGCGCTCGACGGAATTTCGCTCACCGTGAATGAAGTAAAGGGCGCGGAATTCTCCGTCCACCTGATCCCTCATACGTTGCAGGTTACGAACTGGAATGGCCTCAAAGCGGGCGACAAGGTTAACGTCGAAGTCGACCAGCTTGCGCGTTATGTCGCGCGGCTTGCCGAGTACAAGTAAGCGCGGTATCGCAGCCGCCATGGTCTTCAAACCTGCACCCCGCAAAGCCGAGGCGCCCATCGAGGGCGCAAAGCTCCTCGTGATAGATGCGCGCTTTCACGAAGCAATCGCGGACGAACTCGTGGCTGGCGCATTGGCTCGCATCGAGGAAGCGAAAGCGAAAGCCGACCGCATCAGCGTTCCCGGCGCGCTTGAAATTCCGATTGCGGCCTCCATCGCAATCGGCTCGGGCCGTTACGACGGCGTGGTCGCACTCGGCTGCGTGATCCGCGGCGAGACCGAGCATTTCGGCATCGTCTCTTATGAGTCCGCCCACGCGTTGATGCGTCTTGGCGTGGATAAAAAGATCGCGGTCGCAAACGGCATTCTGACGGTAGAGAACGAAGAGCAAGCCTGGGTCCGCGCGAAACGCTCCGAAGGCGACCTCGGTGGAGCCGCGGCATCCGCAGCACTTGCGCTCATTCGCATCGCGCGCAGCCAGATCGGCCGCTAAAATGGCCAGGACCTCGCTCAAGGAAAGAAGTGCCGCGCGTCTCGCGGCGGTGCAGGCGCTCTACCAGATGGATATTGCCGCTTCGCCACTCCCGAACGTGCTCTCCGAATTCGAGCGGCACTGGATCGGACGCGAGATCGAAGGCGAGCGATACGAAGAGGCGGAAGAGAGGCATTTCCGCGATGTCGTCGAGGGTGTGGTGCGCGAGCAGACGACGCTCGACCCCGTGATCGACAAGACGCTGAACGAAGGCTGGGCCTTGAAGCGCGTGGAGAGCGTGTTGCGCGCGACGCTTCGCGCAGGCGCCTACGAGCTTTATCATCGTCAGGATATTCCGGTGCGCGCGGTCGTCAGCGAGTATGTCGATGTCGCGGCCGCGTTTCTGGATAAAGAAGATGTCGGCATGGCCAATGCCGTGCTCGATGCGCTGGCAAAGCAGGCGCGGCCCAAGGACTTCGCGAACTAGTGGAGTGGATTTGATATTCGCGTTCCGTTTCATCGAGTCTGCGACGCGAATATCAAATCCAAAACTCCACTAGTATTTTAAAACTTCTAGTGGTCCTTTGATCCTAACATTCGCAAGGGAGCGCTACAGTAAAGGATATGCGAATGTTAGGATCGGACCACTAGCATGAAAAAGCGCGAACCGAGCGGCGAGGACAAGCTGATCGAGCGCTTCTTCAAACCGCTCGCTTCCTATCCCGGCGCACTCGCGCTTTCCGACGACGCCGCATTTATCACGCCGCCTTCCGGATACGATCTCGTGCTCACCGCCGATACGACGGTCGCGGGCGTGCATTTCTTCGCGGACGATCCGCCCGATACGATTGCGAAGAAGGCGCTGCGCGTAAATCTTTCCGATTTGGCGGCCAAAGGTGCTGCACCCATCGGCGCGCTGCTTGCGATTTCTTTCCCGGAAGGGATCGAGGAGAGCTGGATCGCGAATTTTGCACGCGGGCTCGGCGAAGACTGCGTTTCGTTTTTGTGTCCGCTTATCGGTGGGGACACGACGAAAACGCCGGGTCCGCTTTCGATCTCCATTACCGCCATCGGCAAAGTGCCGGCAGGACGGATGGTGAAGCGGACAGGTGCGAAGCCGGGCGATCTTATTGTCGTTTCGGGAACGATCGGGGACGCAGCACTCGCACTTCTATTAAAGCAGCGCATGCTGAGCGGCGGGCTTGGCGATCTGAACAAGCCGCAGGCCGCTGAACTCATGCGCCGCTATCGGATGCCGGAGCCGCGCCTCGCGCTTGCGCCTTTGCTTTGCGAATACGCGAATGCCGCCATGGATGTTTCGGACGGTCTTGTCGGCGACCTCGGCAAGCTTGCTGCCGTTTCCGGGGTCAGTGCCCGCATCGAAACCGCGAAAATTCCGCTCTCGAACCCGGCGCACGATGCGATTGCAGGCGAGGCGGCGCTGCTTTCGACCGCACTCACGGGCGGCGACGATTACGAGGTGCTGGCGGCGATCCCGGAACGCCGTTTCGACGCCTTCGCGGAAGCCGCAGGCAAAGCCGGAGTTCCGGTTTCGAGAATCGGGACCTTCGGCGCGGGCGATGGCGTTTCGGTGCTGGGACCGGACGGTAATCCACTTTCGTTCCAAAAGGCGTCCTTCAGCCACTTCTAAGCCGAAAGAAACGCGCAGTTCGTTGCGGAATCCTGCCTAAATAGGCGTCTCGCGAGTTGCGCCGCTAAGGCATTTTTGGCAAAGGTTGCCGGCTTTGGGGGGACCCCCCGGAACTTTCGCGCCCGGCCATGTGGCCAGAGAGCGCGGGCGAATTACGACCGATTATCAGGGGCATATAGCGATGAACGCTTTGTGGTTGATCCTCGCCAGCGGCGTGCTGGCGATTCTCTACGGTCTTTGGGCGACGAACTCCGTTCTGTCGGCCGATGCCGGTAACAAGCGCATGCAAGAAATTGCCGGCGCAATCCGCGAGGGCGCGCAGGCCTATCTGCAGCGTCAATATTCCACGATCGCCATCGTCGGCGCCGTGATCTTCGCAGTGGTCTGGTGGCTGCTCGGGGTCTGGGTCGCGATCGGTTTTGCGATCGGTGCCATTCTTTCGGGCCTCACCGGCTTCATCGGCATGAACATCTCGGTACGCGCCAACGTGCGCACCGCGCAGGCCGCGACCAAGTCGCTGGGCGGCGGTTTGGACCTCGCGTTCAAGGCCGGTGCGATCACCGGCATGCTGGTTGCCGGTCTCGCGCTCTTGGGCGTTGCCGGCTACTACGCATTCCTCGTCGGACCGCTCGCATACAAGCTGAACGAAGGCCGCGTCGTGATCGACGCGCTCGTGGCACTTGGCTTCGGCGCTTCGCTGATCTCGATCTTCGCGCGTCTCGGCGGCGGCATCTTCACCAAGGGTGCGGACGTCGGCGGCGACCTCGTCGGTAAAGTCGAAGCGGGCATCCCCGAGGATGATCCGCGCAACCCGGCGACGATTGCAGACAACGTTGGCGACAACGTCGGCGACTGTGCAGGCATGGCAGCCGACCTGTTCGAAACCTATGCGGTGACGGTTGTCGCCACGATGGTGCTGGCAGCAATCTTCTTCGCAGCAAGCCCGAACCTCGCAAACATCATGCTCTATCCGCTCGCGATCTGCGGCGCGTGCATCGTGACCTCGATCGTCGGCACGTTCTTCGTGCGGCTCGGCAAGAGCAAGTCGATCATGGGCGCCCTCTACAAGGGCTTCATCGCGTCAGCGGTGTTGTCGGTGCCTGCGATCTGGTTCGTGACGGACAAGCTGATCGGCTTCAATACGCAGCTCACCGTGCAGGGCATGACCTTCACGGGCATGTCGCTGTTCTATTGTGCGCTCGCGGGTCTCGTCGTGACCGGCCTGATCGTTTGGATCACGGAGTACTACACCGGCACGAACTTCCGTCCGGTGCAGTCGATTGCCGCTTCGTCGGTGACCGGCCACGGTACCAACATCATCCAGGGCCTCGCGGTCTCGATGGAAGCGACGGCACTGCCTGCGCTTGTCATCATCGCGGGCATCCTTGTTACCTACGCACTCGCGGGCCTGTTCGGCATTGCGATTGCGGTGACGGCAATGCTGGCGCTGGCCGGCATGGTGGTCGCGCTCGACGCCTTCGGTCCGGTGACGGACAACGCAGGCGGCATCGCGGAAATGGCGGGTCTTCCGAAGAACACCCGCAAATACACCGATGCGCTCGACGCGGTCGGCAACACCACCAAGGCGATCACCAAGGGCTACGCCATCGGTTCGGCGGGTCTCGGTGCGCTGGTGCTGTTCGCAGCCTATACGTCGGACCTCAACTACTTCGTCGCGAACTCCGCGCAGTACAAATACTTCGCGGGCGTGAAGGTCGATTTCTCGCTGTCTAACCCGTACGTCGTGGTCGGCCTCCTGTTCGGTGGCCTGCTGCCGTATCTGTTCGGCGCGATGGGCATGATGGCAGTTGGCCGTGCGGCCGGCGCCATCGTCGAAGAAGTCCGCCGTCAGTTCAAGACGAACAAGGGCATCATGAAGGGCACCTCCAAGCCGAACTACGGCCGGGCGGTCGACATCCTGACCAAGGCGGCGATCAAGGAAATGATCATCCCGTCGCTCTTGCCGGTGCTGTCGCCGATCGTCGTCTATTTCGCGATCTTCTTTATCGCGGGACAAGGCGCGGCCGGCAAAGCCGCGGGCTTCGCAGCGCTCGGTGCCATGCTCCTTGGCGTGATCGTGACGGGTCTGTTCGTCGCGATCTCGATGACCTCGGGCGGTGGCGCCTGGGACAATGCCAAGAAGTACATCGAAGACGGTCACTACGGCGGCAAGGGTTCCGAGCCGCATAAGGCTTCCGTCACCGGCGACACGGTCGGCGATCCTTACAAGGATACGGCCGGTCCGGCGGTAAACCCGATGATCAAGATCACGAACATCGTGGCGCTGTTACTGCTCGCAATTCTCGCGCACTAAGCGAGACGCCATACGAAACGAAAAGCCCGCGTGGAGCGATCCTCGCGGGCTTTTTCTTGAAACGATCAGGCTCGTTTAGTTGCCGGCGCCGAACGGATTGATGTTGCCGACGTTCCTGAGAATGTTTCCGACCAGGCTGATGTCGGAGCCACCGGCAATCGTGCTGCGGCTGATGAAGTCGAAGACCTTGCCGTCCTGTAAGCCGTAATTTGCGATGCGCGTCACGCGGCGATCAGGGCTGAAATAGACGACGAGCACACGCTGATCGATGACCTCGGGACGCATAAAGGCGGTCTGCTGCGTCTTCTGCGAGATGTAATAGAACGCTTCGCCGGAAAGCGTCGCAACCGTGGAGGGCGTTCCGAGCACGAGCAGAACCTGCTCCTGGCTCGATCCGACCGGAACCTGCTGGAGCGCGTTTTCGTCGAGGACATAGCCGCGCTGGTAGGTCTGGGTGAAGCTGTTCACCGGCATCGAACTGCATGCCGCAAGCGCCAGCGCCGGAAGCAGCGCAGCAAGCGCTGAGACACGGCGAAATGCGGAAGATTGAAGCGGTCTGACAGGCATATGGTTAATTGCCGGATTGACTTGTCGCGACCCCGCGACTACCTCGCGCGGCTACGAAACGCAAATTACTCACCGGGCTGGCATGTTCCTGTTCAAGAAGCGCGATTCCGGACGCCGGAAGACCATCGAACGGCTCTATGGCGCCATCGTGGCGCAGTCCCGGCAGCCGGATTTCTACCGGAGCTTAGGCGTACCCGATACGGTCGAAGGCCGTTTCGATCTCCTGGTGCTGCACATGCATCTCGTAAACGAGCGGCTCGCCGCGTTTGGCGAGGCAGGGGCCTCACTCGGGCAGGAATTGCTCGACCACTTCTTCGAAGACATGGACGCATCCTTGCGCGAAATCGGGATCGGCGATCTCAAAGTCCCGAAGAAAATGCGGACGCTGGCAGAGGCCTATCTCGGGCGCTCGGCGCTGTATGGGGCAGCTATCGCAAAGGGCGATGAGCCCGCACTGGCCGGTGCGATAGCCCGGAATATTCTCGCCGGCGTTGAAGCATCTAAGGCTGCGCCACTCGCTGCCTATGCGTTTGAAGCCGCCGGCATGGCCGGCGCTCAGCCGCTGGAGCAGTATCTTGCGGGCGAGGTTACGTTTCCCGCGCCCATGAAGGCAGTTGCCGATGCAAAGTGATCTAGCCTGGACGCATGAAATAGAACTCGCTTCCATTCCGGCGGAAGGACGGTCCTTTGAATTGGTGCCGGATGAGGAGACACGAAAGCGCCTCGCGGAGGCGGCGGACGTCATCTCCGTTCCCGCGCTCAAAATGCTCGTGGAAGTGCGGCCGGTCGGCAAAGACGCCGCCGAGGTGGTCGGGAAGTTGGACGGAGTGGTGCGGCAGGCTTGCGTGGTCAGCCTCGATGAATTCGACAATCAGATCTCCGAGAACATTGCGGTCGATTTCGCGGTCGCGCCGGAAAGCGAAGCGGAGACCGACGACGAAGAAGAGATTGAGGATCTGCCGGACCCGATCGTCGACGGGAAGATCGATCTCGGCGCGCTCGGCACCGAATTCCTGATCCTTGCGGTCGATCCCTATCCGCGAAAGCCGGGTGTGGAGTTCTCCGCGCCTGCCGCCAAAGAAGAGGCGCCGCCGGAGCCGAAGCGAAGCCCTTTCGAAGGCCTTTCCGGACTGAAAGACAGAATCAAGAAACAATAGTAAGCTGTTGATAAGGCAAGTATTATTCGTTCCGGGTTGAACGGGTGCGCCGAACCGCTATTGTCGGCCAGCGCCGGAGCGGGGCCGGGCATTTTCAATCATTCGGCTGAAGCCCGACAGCCTGTGCTGCCAATCCGCATGTCCAGAACGGTCCGCATTGCGATTGACGTCATGGGGGGCGATCACGGCCCGTCCGTGATTGTGCCGGGGGCGGAAATTGCGGCACTTCGCCGGCCGGACACCGAATACCTTCTGTTCGGCGACGAAAAGCAGATCGCGCCTGTCCTTGCGAAGCAAAGCCGCATCAAAAACGCCAAGGTGGTCCACACCGACGTTGCCGTGCGCATGGACGACAAGCCCAGCCAGGCTCTGCGCAAGGGCCGCAAAGTTTCATCCATGTGGCTCGCCATTGAAGCCGTGAAGAAGGGCGAAGCGGATGTCGCGATCTCCGCCGGCAACACCGGCGCGCTGATGGCGATGAGCCTGTTCTGCCTGAAGCCGCTTGCCGGTATCGACCGGCCTGCGATCGCGGCGATCTGGCCTTCGATCCGGGGCGAAAGCGTTGTGCTCGATGTCGGCGCTTCGATCGGTTCGGACGCGAAGCAGCTCGTCGATAATGCGATCATGGGCGCTGCGATGGCGCGCGTCGTGTTCGATCTCGAACGCCCGACGGTCGGTCTTCTGAATGTCGGTGTCGAGGAAATGAAGGGCGTCGAGGAAGTGCGCGAGGCCGGGCAAATCCTTCGCGATTTGAACTCGCCGCATTTCAATTATCACGGCTTTGTCGAAGGCGACGACATTTCCAAAGGCACCGTGGATGTCATCGTCACCGAAGGCTTCACCGGGAACATCGCGCTGAAGACCGCCGAGGGAACCGCGCGCCAGATCGGCGAATACCTCCGCGCGGCGATGAGCCGAACCTTGAGCGCGAAGATCGGTTATCTCTTCGCGCGCGGAGCGTTCAAGGTTCTGCGCGATAAAATGGACCCGAGGCGCGCGAACGGAGGCTTGTTCCTCGGCCTCAACGGGCTTGTCGTGAAGAGCCACGGCGGAACCGACCCGGAGGGCTTCGCATCCGCCATCGAAATCGGCTACGACGTGGTACGCCACAATCTAATTCAAGGAATAGCCGACGGCTTGCGGCGCGAAACGACCGCAACGCCTGAAACGGCCAAGGAAATGCAGCAGTGACAGTGTACCGCTCCGTCGTGCGGGGCGTCGGTTCCTATCTTCCGGCGCGCACGCTGACGAATGCCGAACTCGCCCAGCAGGTCGACACATCCGACGAATGGATTGTGCAGCGCACCGGCATTCGGGAAAGACATATCGCCGCCAAAGGCGAGAAGACTTCCGACCTTGCTATCGCCGCCGCGAAGGCGGCGCTTGCGAATGCAGGCATAACCGCGGCCGATATCGATCTCGTAATCGTCGCGACCTCGACACCCGATCTCACATTCCCCGCGACGGCGACGACCGTGCAGGCGGAACTCGGCATCACGCGCGGCGCGGCGTTCGATTTGCAGGCGGTCTGTTCCGGCTTCGTCTTTGCCATGGCGACCACCGACCAGTATCTGCGCTCCGGCGATTTCACCCGCGCGCTCGTGATCGGCGCTGAGACCTTCTCCCGGATTCTGGACTGGCAGGACCGCACGACCTGCGTGTTGTTCGGGGATGGTGCTGGCGCGGTGGTGCTCGAGCGCACTGAGCAGCCGGGCACTAGGGAGGATCGCGGTATTCTCGTCTCGAAACTGCGCTCGGACGGCAGGCACAGGGACAAATTGTTCGTCGACGGCGGTCCGGGTTCGACGGGAACGGTCGGTCACCTC
>JAKFYO010000359.1 GCA_021730825.1 Hyphomicrobiales bacterium | reverse complement strand
CGCGCGGCCGAACGCTTTCTGCCGCGTCACGATGGCGAACGACGCGGTGCATGTCTTTGTGTTCGAGGAAAAAGGTAAGCAATGCTTGCTCGCTGTGAAGAGCTATCGCGAGTATCAGCTTGAGGTGAAATAAGGCAGCCGCGCTGCGCCGCAAAAATTTACGTCACAGGTATGGAACTTTTTCGCTCGACCTGTGTTTAGGCGTGCGGCATATGTCTGCCATCTATCCGAGCCCGCACGTAACGGGCCTTCCGAAGGAGTTTCCATGAACCGTCGTCTTCTCGCACTCGTGGCCGGTATTGCCGCGATCTTCAGCTTTGCCGCTTCCCCGGCCAGCGCGCAGCACTTCGAGCGCATCGGTACGCTTGAGTGCAACGTCGCGCCGAATGTCAGCTTTGTCGTGGGCTCGGTCCGCACCGCCGGCTGCAATTTCTATCCGCTCAACAACCGCCGCATGCATCGCTATCGCGCGGACCTCGGCCGCATCGGCCTCGATCTGAACATCAGCGCGGGCGGCAAACTGATCTGGGCCGTTCATGCGCATAACCGCCGCCTGTTCCCCGGCGATCTGCGCGGTACCTATACTGGCGTTTCCGGCAACATCGCGCTCGGTCTCGGTGTCGGCGGCAACGTGCTGCTCGGCGGCTCCAACAACACGATTGCACTGCAGCCGCTGTCCGGCGAAGGCAATATCGGCGTTGGTCTTTCGGTCGGTGTCGGCCGGATCGTGCTGCACCACTAAGAACGAAACGATTTCAATACGCGCGGCCCGGAAGTTCCGGGCCGCGTTTCGTTTATGCACTTGTTTTCCACGTTGGGTTGCAGCGCGAAGTAACTCCGTGCTTGCGCCCGCACTGATCTGCTGAAACGATAACTTCCCGGTCGTCCTCTCTCGACCGGTTTACCCGGTCAAGCCGGGCGAGCGGCGCTCGACACCACCGGGTTAGGGAGGTGTCGATGGCTGACAAAAAAGGCCCCGCTGTTAATGGCGCTGTTAACAGCAATGCCGGGGCAGGAAACACTAAGGACATAAGTAGAAAAGGACCGCGTGCGATTGCGCTCGTAGGTCCGTTTCAATCCGGAAAAACCACGCTTATGGAAGCGATCCTCGCGCGCACGGGCGCGATCGCTCGTGCCGGCAGCGTGGATGCGGGGACTTCGGTCGGCGATGCCGGTGCGGAGTCCCGCGCACATAAGATGAGCGTCGAGTTGAACGTCGCTTCGACGGAGTTTCTCGGCGATACCTATCACTTCATCGATTGTCCCGGCTCGGTCGAGTTCGCGCACGACATGCGGGCGGCGATCCCGGCGGTCGATGCCGCGGTCGTGGTCTGCGAGGCGGATCCGAAAAAAGTCCCGCAATTACAGCTCGTGATGCGCGAGCTGGAAGCGCAGGGAATCCCTCGTTTCCTTTTCATCAACAAGATCGACAAGGCAGAGCGGCGGCTGCGCGAGACGCTCGCGCTACTCCAGCCGGTATCGCGGATTCCGCTGGTATTACGGCAGATCCCGATCTGGAAAGACGGCATCGTGACCGGCTTCGTCGATCTCGCATTGGAGCGGGCTTTTATCTATCGCGAGCATGCGGCGAGTGAAGTTGTCGATCTCGATGGCGATAATGCCAGCCGCGAGAAAGATGCGCGCTTCACAATGCTGGAGAAGCTTGCCGATCACGACGACGAGTTGATGGAGCAGTTGCTCGAAGACATCCAGCCGCCACGCGATAAAGTTTTCGACGATTTGTCGAAAGAATTGCGCGAAGGTGCGATCTGTCCGGTGCTGATCGGTTCGGCGGCGCGTCAGAACGGCGTTTTACGTTTGATGAAAGCGCTACGGCACGAGGCGCCAGGCGTCGAGACGACTACTGCGCGGCTGAAGCTGCGCTCCAGCGGCGAGGGCATCGCGGATATCTTCAAGACGTTGCATACGGGTCATGGCGGCAAATTGTCGATCGGGCGCGTGCTCACAGGCGAGATTGGCGAAGGCGCGACCGTGCTTTCTTCGTCAGGCGCGACGTCGCGCGTGGCCGGCGTGTTCTCGATCAAAGGCGCGAATGTCGAGAAGCGCGATCCCGCCAAGGCGGGCGATCTGGCGGGCTTCGGAAAGCTAGACCCGGTTGGAACTTGCGAAACCATCACGACCGGCAAGCTTCCCGTTTCGCTCGGCGCGGTGGTGCCCTATCCGCCGGTGCTTTCGCTTGCAGTCACTCCGGCGGAGCGCAAGGACGATGTGAAGCTGGGTCTTGCGCTCGCAAAACTCGCGGACGAAGACCCATCGCTCAGCGTCCAGCACAACCCCGATCTCGGGGAGATCGTTTTGTATGGGCAGGGCGAGATGCATCTTCGCGTCGCGGTCGAGCGGCTCCGCGACCGCTTCGGCGTGAAGGTTCATACGCATCCGCCACGGGTCGGCTATCGCGAGACGATCCGCAAACAAGTCTCGCAACGCGGCCGCCACAGGAAGCAGTCAGGCGGGCATGGCCAGTTTGGCGATGTGATGCTCGACATCAGGCCGCTGCCGCGCGGCGGCGGAATCACCTTCGGCGACACCATCAAAGGCGGCGTGGTGCCGCAACAATATGTGCCGTCGGTGGAAACGGGCGTGCGTGCTTATTTGAAATGCGGGCCGCTGGGCTTTCCGGTGGTCGATGTCGCAGTCACCTTGACCGACGGTTCGTATCACTCGGTCGACTCTTCCGACATGGCATTCCAGATGGCGGGGCGTCTCGCGATGTCCGAGGCGATGCCGAATTGCCAGCCGGTGCTGCTGGAGCCGATCTTTGAAGTCGAGATTTCCTGCCCGAACGACGCCACCGCGAAGATCAACGCGATCCTGTCGCAGCGGCGCGGGCAAATTCTCGGCTTCGAGGCGCGCGACGGCTGGGACGGATGGGACGTGGTGCGCGGGACGCTTCCCGAATCCGCGATCGGCGATCTTATTGTCGAGATACGTTCGGCGACGGCGGGCGTGGGCGGGCTCACTTCGCGCTTCGATCATCTCGCGGAACTGACCGGCAAGCAGGCCGATCAGATCGTTTCGTCGAGACGCGCGGCGGAATAAACGAAAAAAACGGCCGGGATTGCTCCCGGCCGTTTCATTTTCGGCGCCATACTCGTTACGCGAGGGCCGGGTAATCGGTGTAGCCCTGCGTGTCGCCCTTGGGGCCGCCCTGATAGAACGTTGCGTTATCCCATTCCGCGAGCTTTGCGTTGTTCTTGTAGCGCTCCGGCAAATCCGGATTCGAGATGAACGGCTTGCCGAAGGCGACGAGATCGGCTTCGTCGCGCGCAATCGCATCTGCGGCGCTATCTGCATCGAAACCTTCGGCAACGATGTAGGTGTTGTCGAAAAGTTCGCGGAGAACAGGGGAAATCCGCAGCGAGGCTTTCGGCGAGTCGATCACGTGAATGTAGGCGAGCTTGCGCTTGTTCAGTTCATCCGTGAGTTGCGAGAAGGTCGCCAACGGATCGGAGTCCGACATCGAGTGGCCGGTGAAATACGGCGACAGGCGATAGCCGACCCGATCCGCGCCCCAGACCTTGACGACAGCGTCCACCACTTCGAGCGGAAAGCGGAGACGGTTTTCCAACGAGCCGCCGTAGTTGTCGGTGCGCTTGTTGGTGCCGTCGCGCGTGAACTGATCGAGCAGGTAGCCGTTTGCGCCGTGAATTTCGACGCCATCGAAGCCCGCGTCTTTCGCGTTCTGCGCGCCGCGCCGGAAATCTTCCACGATGCCGGGAAGCTCGGATACATCGAGCGCACGCGGCTTCGAATAATCTTTCTGGCCTTCCTGCGTCCAGGTCTTGCCCTCGGCGGCAATCGCTGACGCCGATACCGGCGGCTTTCCGTCATGGAAGTCGGAATGCGAAATGCGGCCTACGTGCCAGAGCTGAAGAAAAATCTTTCCGCCTGCTTTGTGTACGGCGCCGGTAACTTTCTTCCAGCCTTCGACTTGTTCCTTGGAGTGAATTCCCGGCGTGCGGACGTAGCCGACGCCTTGCGGGCTCACTTGCGTCGCTTCGGTGACGATGAGGCCGGCGCTCGCGCGCTGTGCGTAATACTCGGCGGCGATCGGGTTCGGGACGCGGCCGTCAACGGCGCGCGAGCGCGTCATCGGCGACATGACGAAGCGGTTCTTCAGTTTCAGCGAGCCGAGTTCGTAGGGCGAGAACAGCGTGTTCGCTTTGGGATCATGGAAGTTCATGGCGATGTCCTTTCGGAAAAAATGTGCCGGACGATCCCGCGGGGGCACGCAATAGATCGTCCGGCTGTTCCCGCGGCTGGGGGAGATCGCCGCGGTAAGGGAACTCAGATTTCGGCGGCCTCCGCGCGGCTCTCAGCGATCAGAAGGAACTCGGTTTCGAGAGCATCCGCGTCCACGCCGTCAGCTTCCATGACCGTGCGGATCAGGGGGTCATTCAGCGCCTCAGCCATGCTGAGCTCGCTATTGCGGGCAGACAGGCTAAATGCGTTAAAAGCTTCCAGGCATCGACTCATCAGGCCCTCCTTGCTTTCGTGGGTCGGCACCAGAAGGAGCTTGATTTGGTACCGATCGGTAACATATAGGTACTGACCGGTAACACCTGAGTCAAGAGGCATGACCCCACGTTTTTCGCCAATTCCCGTTGAATCCCATGCACCCGTTCCGGTGATGCCGCCGCGCGAGCGCATACTCGCCGCGGCCTCGGACCTGTTTTACCGGCAGGGAATCCGCGCGGTCGGCGTCGATGCCATCGCGGAAACCGCCGGTACCAACAAGATGACGCTCTACCGGCACTTCGAATCGAAGGATGTGCTGGTCGCGGAATATCTCCGCCGCCTTGCCGGAAAATCGGAAGTGTTCTGGGCGCATATCCAGCGCGAGCATCCGGATAGCCCCCGGAAGCAGCTTGGCGCCTGGCTAGAGGCCGCAGGTGAAGACGCGAACGATCCGCAAGGCCGCGGTTGCGCGCTTGCAAACGCCGCGGTCGAACTCGCAGAGAAAGATCACCCGGCTCGCCGCGTGATCGAGGAACACAAGCGCGCATCGCGCGACCGCCTCGCGAAACTCTGCGCCGATGCCGGCCTGAAACAGCCGGAAATGCTTGCAGACGAACTCTTTCTGTTGCTCGAAGGCGCGCGGGTCTGCGCGCAGAGCATCGGCGCCGACAGCCCCTGCTGCCGTTTTGTGCGCATGGGCGAGGCCATTATCGCTTCCCACGAGAAGTAAGGCCAAGTTCCACACACGCGTCCGTGAATTGCCTTTAACCGGGGCAACGTTCTACGTGGCTCCGGGGTTATTGCTTCGAGAGGACGGATGATGCTGATCAAACGCAAGCGCGGATGGGAAATTCCGGAGTCGCAGGCGACCCCCGAAAGCCTTTATTTCAGCCGCCGCAAACTGCTCGGTGCCGGCGCATCGCTTGCCGCCGCTTCGTTCTTTCCCGAGCTTGCCAATGCGCAGCGCGCGAGCGACGTCCCCGATCCGACGGCGTCGCTTTATCCCGCGAAGCGTAACGACAAATACAAATTCGACGGCAAGCTCACCGAAGAGCGGCTGGCTGCGAACTACAACAATTTCTACGAATACGGCACCAGCAAATATATCGCGTCGGCCGCGCAGCAACTCAAAATCCGTCCGTGGCAGATCAAGTTCGACGGCATGGTCGAGAAAGAGCAGACCGTCGATATCGACACGCTGATCAAAGCTGTGCAGCTCGAGGAGCGCATTTACCGTCTGCGCTGCGTCGAGGCGTGGTCCGCGGTCATTCCCTGGACCGGGTTTCAGATGTCGGAACTGGTGAAGTTCGCGAAGCCGTTGTCCGGCGCGAAATACATCCGGATGGAAACCTTCAACGATCCGAAGATGGCGCCCGAGCAGCGCCCCGGTTTCCTCTCCGACGGCAACTGGCCTTACATCGAAGGCTGCTCGATCGAGGAAGCCAACAACGAACTCTCTTTCATGGTGACCGGCGCCTACGGCAAAGGCGGCTACAAGCAGTTCGGCGCGCCGATCCGTTTGATGCAGCCGTGGAAATACGGCTTCAAGGCAATCAAGTCGATCGTGCGCGTGACCTTCACCGACAAGCGCCCGGTCGGGTACTGGGAAAAGTTGCAGGTGCAGGAATACGGCTTCTGGGCGAACGTGAATCCGGAAGTTTCCCATCCGCGCTGGTCGCAGGCGTCCGAGCGCGACATCGGCACCGGCGAGCGCCGTCCGACCGTGCTGTTCAACGGCTACGGCGATTATGTCGCCGGTATCTACAAGGACATGAAGGGCGAACGGCTCTGGGCCTGAATGGTCATTCCGGGGCGCGAGTGAAACGAGCGAGCCCGGAATCCAGAGCGACGAATAACGACGTTACAATTTGGCCCCTGGATTCCGGATCGCGCTAAAGCGCGCGTCCGGAATGACCGCAAACTCAAAACAATCAGAACACAAAATAAAAGCCGGGCTTCTTGCGAAGCCCGGCTGGATAGTCACACCGCTTGCGCGGCGGCGCCTGCCAGAGGGAGAAGTTGCCATCGCGCGCGCAGGGAAGGGGGAAGGGAGCGCGCGTTAGCTACAGGACACACTAGGATAGTTGTACCGTTTGGTACGCGCGGCAATGCGGCTGGCTACATACCCGCCATGCGCTTTCCGCAGGCGGTTCCCCTCGCGGCTATTCGGCTCAGTATTTCCAGCGCTGCGCGTTCGCAAGCAGGAAATCTCTGAAAACCTGAATTCGCGCGACCGAACGAAGCTCTTCCGGGTACACAAAATAGGCATCCAGCGCCGGCGCATCGCTTTCGCTGAACAGCCGCACCAGGTTTTCGTTGCCTTCAACCAGATAGTCCGGAAGCGTGGCGATCCCGACGCCGTTTTCCACGGCCACTTTCAGGCCAACGACGTTGTTCACCGTCATCGACGCTACCCGCGGCGAGCCGTTCGCGCGGCCGATCTCGCGAAGCCAGTTCAAATTGGAAAAATACCCCGGCACATTGCCGCCGAGCATCAAAATCCGGTGGCCGTCGAGTTCTTCCGGCGAGCGCGGGTGGCCCTTCTTCGTGAGATACTCGGTCGAGGCATAAGCGTGGAAATGCACCGTGAAGAGCTTGCGCTGAATGAGGTCCGGCTGCACCGGCTGGCGCAAACGGATTGCGACATCCGCCTCGCGCATGCCGAGATCGAGTTCTTCGTCGGTCAACTGCAAATGGATGCGGATATCCGGATAAAGCTCCAGAAACTCGTCGATGCGCGCGGTCAACCAATAGGAGCCGAGGCCGACTGTCGTCGTCACCTTCATCTCGCCATTCGGCTTCTCGCGGTTGTCGGTGAGCTTGGTGCGTACCGCTTCCAGCTTCATGAACACGTCGTGCGCGGTGCGAAACAGCATCTCGCCTTGTTCAGTCAGGATCAGCCCGCGCGCGTGACGGTGAAACAGCGGCGCCTTCAGTTCCTGCTCCAGCGCGGAGACCTGACGGCTCACGGCCGACTGCGAAAGGCCAAGCGCCTCGCCGGCATGGGTGAAGGAGCCGGCTTCCGCGGCGACGTGGAAGACCTTGAGCTTGTCCCAGTCCATGCCGTTGCTGCTCATTCGGCGGCTGCGCGGTTCGCGCCCTCCGCGGCTAGAAAGCGTTCGGCTTCAAGCGCTGCCATGCAGCCCAGGCCTGCTGCGGTTACGGCCTGACGGAAGACGTCATCGGTTACATCGCCGGCGGCAAAGAGACCCGGCACGGACGTCGCGGTCGAATCCGGCGCGGTCCAGACATAGCCGTTCGGCTTCATCTTGATCTTGCCGGCAACGAGTTCGGTCGAAGGCGAGTGACCGATGGCGATGAAGACGCCATCGGTGCCGCGATCGGTGATCGCGCCGGTACGGACGTTTTTCAGTTTCACGCCGGTAACTTTCTGCGGCGTGCCGCCGCCGACGATCTCTTCGACCGCCGAGTCCCAGACGAGTTCGACCTTCGGATTCTTGAACAGGCGATCCTGCAAGATGCGCTCGGCGCGCAAGCTGTCGCGGCGATGGACGAGCGTTACCTTGGAGGCGAAGTTCGTGAGAAAGAGCGCTTCTTCGACCGCGGTGTTGCCGCCGCCGACCACCACGACATCCTTGTTCTTATAGAAAAAGCCGTCGCAGGTTGCGCAAGCCGAAACGCCGGCGCCGCGGTATTTCTGCTCGGACGGCATGTCGAGCCATTTCGCCTGCGCGCCGGTGGCCAGAATCACAGTGTCAGCGAGATAGACGCCGCCGGATTCCAGCGTGATCTTGAACGGGCGCTGGCTGGTGTCGAGTTCTTTCACGTGGTCGGCGACGAGCTTGGTGCCGACGTGCGCGGCCTGCGCCTTCATCTGCTCCATGAGCCAGGGGCCCTGGATTACGTCGGCGAAGCCCGGATAATTCTCGACGTCGGTGGTGATGGTGAGCTGGCCGCCGGGCTGGATGCCCTCGATCAGCACGGGCTCCAGCATGGCGCGTGCGGCATAAATAGCCGCCGTGTAACCGGCGGGGCCGGAACCGATGATGACGACCTTCGCGTGCGTCGCGGACATGGCGCTATTCCAGTTGAATTGGGCGCCTCGGCCAGGTGCCCCCCAAGCCATGCGCTGTGCGCATATATCTAGGGTACCGAGCAGTACGGCCGCAAGCACCATGCCCAACTTTCAACCGTATGCTCACGCAATATTGTTTCGCGCGCAGTTTTATTACTCTAGGGTGTCCGCGAAAGAAAATTGCGGAGACAGCTTTGCTCGCGAGCCTCGATAAAATCGACTGGCACATCCTCCAGATCCTTCAGGCGGAAGGCCGCATCACCAACGTGGAATTGTCGCGCCGGGTCGGCATCTCGGCGCCGCCTTGCCTTCGCCGCGTGCGAGCCCTGGAACAGGCAGGCTTCATTCGCGGCTATCGCGCGCTCTTGGACGAAAAGATTCTCGGTTATCCGGTGACGGTGTTCGCGATGGTGCATCTCGCGAGCCAGGCGGAGAGCGATCTCAACGCCTTCAACGAGCGGGTAAAGAACTGGCCGCTCGTGCGCGAGTGCCACATGCTCTCCGGCGAATTCGATTTCATCATGAAGTGCGTGGCGCCCGATCTTGCGACCTTTCAGGCCTTCGTCTCCGAACTTACGGCCGCGCCGAACGTACGCAACGTGAAAACTTCTCTGACGCTCGGCCGCTCGAAAGATGCGCCGAACGTTCCCTTAGAAAAGAAATAAACTTCAGAGATATTTTGCGGCCCATTGCGCGAAGACCGAAGCGAGGTTCTGCGCGCGGACGGCTTCGCCCTGCGGCGTGAAGGCGTTCAACGAACGGTCGAAGGGCAGCGTGAGCCGGATCGGAATCGGATCGCGGTTTGGCACGATCACGACGCCATCGAGATAGTCCGCGCGCTCGACAATGCCAAAGCCCGGATGGCGCATGAACTTCGCATCAACAATGCGCACGCGCAGCGGGCCTTTATATTTTCCGCCAAGCGTCTTCTGAATTTCCACCGGCAGGGCACGCCGCAGATAGCCGCTCAGTTGCGGCTCGCCACGCGCGACCAGCGGCGAAATCTCAATCGAAATCCGCTGCGCATGTGCGGCGTCGAAAGAAAATGCGCTGAGCCATAGGCCCAGCGCAAAAAGAACTAAACGCATTCTTGGGTCAGGCTTCGCGCGCCGCCCACTGCGCGAAGGCTTCGATCAGCCGATACACGCGGCGCTCATCGATATTCTGTGCATACCACGCACCGGCGCCATCCGGCGGCAGCACAACGCGGATCGGGATCGCGCCGCGTCCCGGCACGACAACTACGCCCCAAAGCTGATCGTCGATCTGGCCTTCGGTGACATCCTGACCGCCGTAGGAGCCGAGATCGATCCTGGTGATCCGAACGGTGAGTACGCCGCCGCGATGACCCAGACGAGGTCCGAGCGCTTTCGAAAGCTCGGCAGCGAGCATCGGCTTCAGCGCGCCGGCGAGATGGCGGTGACCGCTTGCCGAGATTCGCGAAGTATCGATGGCGAGCGTGCGATAAGCGCCATCGCGCGCCTGTACCGTGTTCGCATCAACCGTAAAAGCAAAAGCAATGACGGCGGCGAGAATAGCGAAGTATTTCCGCATGCGCGGGCTCCTTCTCGTTTGTGTTTTTGTCGTTCGAAAGTAGTCCGTCAGACCCAGTCGACTTTCAGGACTTCATAGCCCTTGGCGCCTTTCGGCGTCATGACTTCGACAGAAGCGCCTTTTTTCTTGCCAATCAGCGCGCGCGCGATCGGCGAGGTGATCGAGATTTTTCCGGCCTTCGCGTCGGCTTCGGTTTCGCCGACGATCTGGAATTTGCGCTTTTCGTCGGTGTCTTCGTCGACGAGCGTGACGGTCGCGCCGAAGGTAATCGTGTCGCCGGACAGCTTCGAGACGTCGATGATTTCCGCGCGGGAAATCTTGTCTTCCAGCTCCGCGATGCGGCCTTCGTTCAGCGACTGCTGTTCCTTGGCGGCGTGATATTCGGCATTCTCCGACAGGTCGCCATGGCCACGCGCTTCGGCAATCTGCGAAATGATCCGCGGACGATCAACTGCCTGGCGCTGGCGCAGCTCGTCTTCGAGCTGGGTCAGACCTGCCGCCGTCATCGGAAGCTTTTCCATCGTCGTCTCCAATTGCAACCGGCCATAACGCAGCCGATTCAGTAAAGTTCACCAACCGCGCGCCGGTTTCCCCGGCTGCCCGCGATCGAGCAAACCCTTTACGAACGCGCCGTTTTGCGGAGGTTTAGCTGGCCTTCGCGAAGTAGCTTTGCAGCGCCCGGACCTCTAAATCGCCAGCCAAATAGGCCTTGATGCCCTGCGCCGCAGCAACGGCTCCGGATAGCGTGGTGTAATAGGGCACTTTATGCAAGAGGGCGGCCCGGCGCAGGCTGCGGCTATCGGCCAGAGCCTGTGCGCCCTCGGTGGTATTAAAGACGAGTTGCACTTCCCCGTTCGTGATCGCATCCACGATATGCGGGCGGCCTTCAAGCACCTTGTTGATTTTTTCGGCGGGCAGACCCTGTTCTTTCAGGTAACGAAGCGTGCCCGACGTCGCGATCAGCTTGAAGCCAAGTTCGGAGAGCGTCTTCAACGAAGGCAGGATGCGCTCTTTATCCTTATCCCGCACCGAAACGAACACGGTGCCGGTGCGCGGAATTTTCGTGCCGCCGCCAAGCTGGCTCTTCGCAAAGGCGACCGCATAATCGTTGTCGAGACCCATGACCTCGCCGGTCGAACGCATCTCGGGACCGAGCACGGTATCGACACCGGGGAAGCGCGCGAAAGGAAATACAGCTTCCTTGACCGCGATGTGATCGATCTTCGGCGCTTTCAAGCCTTTTAGATTTTGCACGCCCGCCATTACCAGCGAAGCGATTTTCGCAACCGGGATGCCGATGGTCTTTGCGACGAAGGGCACCGTGCGCGAAGCGCGCGGGTTTACCTCGAGAACGTAAATCTCGCCGTCCTTGATCGCGTATTGCACGTTCATCAAACCGCCGACCTTCAGCGCAATCGCAAGCGCGCGGGTTTCCTCTTCGAGTTGCTTGATGGTCTTGGCATCCAGCGAATGGGTCGGGAGCGAGCAGGCGCTGTCACCGGAGTGAATGCCGGCTTCCTCGATGTGCTCCATGATGCCCGCGACGAAAACGTTTTCGCCGTCGGAGAGCGCATCGACGTCCACTTCGATCGCGTCCGAGAGGTAGCGGTCGATCAGCACCGGGCTTTTGCCGGAAACGACGACTGCTTCCTTCATGTAACGCTCAAGCTGGGTCGCGTCGTGCACGATTTCCATCGCGCGGCCGCCGAGCACGTAAGACGGGCGGATCACGACCGGGAAACCGATCCGCTCCGCGATCTCGCGCGCTTCTTTCGTGGATTTGGCGATACCGTTCTCGGGCTGAAGCAGATTCAGTTTTTCAAGCAGCTTCTTGAAGCGGTCGCGGTCTTCGGCAAGGTCGATCGCATCCGGCGAAGTGCCGAGGATGTTGACGTTCGCCTTTTCCAGATCGTCCGCGAGTTTGAGCGGCGTCTGGCCGCCGAACTGGACGATCGCACCATGCAGCGTGCCATTCGTGCGTTCGCGGTCGAGAATTTCGATTACGTCCTCGCCGGTGAGCGGCTCGAAGTAGAGCCGATCCGAGGTGTCATAGTCGGTCGACACCGTTTCCGGATTGCAGTTGATCATGATGGTTTCGAAGCCGGCATCGCGCAGCGCGAAGGCGGCGTGACAGCAGCAGTAATCGAATTCGATACCCTGGCCGATACGGTTCGGACCGCCGCCGAGGATCGCGACCTTCTTTTTGTCCGAGACCTTGGATTCGTCGGCGAGAGCACCCGCGAACGGCGCTTCGTAGGTCGAATACATATAGGCGGTGGGGGAGGCGAACTCCGCCGCGCAGGTGTCGATGCGCTTGTAAACGGGCCGCACATTCAGCGCGCGGCGCTTCTTCGCGACTTCGGCTTCGGACGTGCCCGCGAGTTTTGCGAGCCGCGCGTCGGAGAAGCCGTTGGCTTTCAGCATGCGCATCGGGCCGGCGGTCGTCGGCAAGCCTCTGGTTTTCACTTCCGCTTCGAGATCGACGATGGCGCGAAGCTGGTCCAGAAACCACGGATCGATTTTGCAGGCGGCGAAGATTTCTTCGTTGGTGGTGCCGAGGCGCATGGCCTGCGCGACTTTCAGCAAACGATCCGGCGTCGGGCGGCCGAGTGCCGCGCGGATCGCGTTCTTGTCGTCGTCCTGACCGAGACCCTCGATTTCGATTTCGTCGAGACCGGAGAGGCCGGTTTCGAGCGAGCGCAGCGCTTTCTGCAAGCTCTCGCGGAAGGTGCGGCCGATCGCCATGGCTTCGCCGACAGACTTCATCGAAGTCGTCAGCACATTGAAGTTCGGGTCGCTCGACGGGAATTTTTCGAAAGCGAAGCGCGGAATCTTCGTGACCACGTAATCGATGGTCGGTTCGAACGCGGCGGGAGTAGCGCCGCCGGTAATGTCGTTTGCGATTTCATCTAACGTGTAACCGACAGCCAGCTTCGCGGCGACTTTCGCAATCGGAAAGCCGGTCGCCTTCGAGGCGAGCGCGGAGGAGCGCGACACGCGCGGGTTCATCTCAATAACAATGAGGCGTCCGTCGGCGGGGTTCACCGCGAACTGCACGTTGGAGCCGCCGGTTTCTACACCGATCTCGCGCAAGACCGCGAGCGAAGCGTCGCGCATGATCTGGTATTCTTTGTCGGTCAGCGTCAGCGCGGGCGCGACGGTGATGCTGTCACCGGTATGCACGCCCATCGGGTCCAGGTTCTCGATCGAGCAGATGATGATGCAGTTGTCCTTTTTATCGCGGACAACCTCCATCTCGTATTCTTTCCAGCCCAGGACCGACTCTTCGATCAGCACTTCGCTGGTCGGCGAGGCGTCGATGCCGCGCTCGACGATGTCGATGAATTCGTCCTTGTTGTAGGCAATGCCGCCGCCGGTGCCGCCCATGGTGAAAGAGGGGCGGATGATCGCGGGCAGGCCGATGTCTTTCAGCGCGTCGAGCGCTTGCCCGAGCGTCTTGATCTGGTGCGAGCGCGGCGTCTCGAGGCCGATCTTGGTCATGGCCTGGCGGAAACGTTCGCGGTCTTCGGCCTTGTCGATGGCGTCCGCGGTCGCGCCGATCATTTCGACGTTATACTTTTCGAGCACGCCCATCTTCCGCAAGCTGAGCGCGGTGTTCAGCGCGGTCTGGCCGCCCATGGTCGGCAGCAGCGCGTCGGGGCGCTCCTTCTCGATGATCTTCGCCACGATCTCCGGCGTAATCGGCTCGATGTATGTGGCGTCGGCGAGATCCGGGTCCGTCATGATCGTCGCCGGATTGGAGTTCACC
>JAKFYO010000072.1 GCA_021730825.1 Hyphomicrobiales bacterium | reverse complement strand
TTCGACGCTCGCGGCGAGCGCCAAGAAGTTGCTGCGCATGGCTAACGTTGAAGCGGTCTCCGGTAAGGCGTCTACGGGATGGGCCGCGGGTGCACCCTATGACGCGATCCTCCTTGGCGGCGCGGTGGAGGAAGTTCCGAGCGCCCTGACCGATCAGCTCAAGGATGGCGGCCGGCTCGCTGCCGTGATTCGGAAAGAGACCGCGGCGAGGGCCATGCTTTACGTCCGGACCGGCGGACATGTCAGCGCACGTCGCCTGTTCGATGCGGCCATTCCTCCGCTCCCCGGTTTCGAAGCGCCAAAGAGCTTCGTTTTCTAAGCCTTTCCGCAGCGGAAGGGCTCATCGCCACAATTCAGGGTGTTGCGGCAGCGCAGCAGTCGGCCACGAAAGGCTGGAGAGCGGTCCGGCGCGGTTTGCCAAGGCCAGTCCGTCCACTATGGTCCGGTCCACATCAGGGAACCCTGCGACCGCCGCGATAAGAAGGCTGGCGAGGGTGCGTATGGCGTCTATGAAGTCGAAATATCCGCGCGCCGTTCGTCTCACCGGCGCCGTCTGCATTCTCGCTGCTTCCACAGCAGCGCTCCAAGCCCAGAGCCTCGAGCAGGCGCTGATCAACGCTTATTTCGCGAACCCGACGATTAACGCGCAGCGCGCGGCAGTCCGCGTTGTGGACGAACAGGTGCCGCAGGCGCTCGCCGGCTATCGCCCGCAGGTGTTCGGCAACGCGCAAGCCGACGTCGAGCGCAGCCGTACCCAGTCCCCGGCTGGCACCACCAATAACCTCCGCAATTATCCGCGCGGCTACGGCGTGACCGCGCAACAGAACATCTTCAACGGCTTCCAGACCGGCAATCTCGTGCGCTCCGCCGAGAGCCAGGTGCTTGCTGCACGCGAGACGCTACGCAACACCGAGCAGAACGTGTTGCTCGATGCGGTCACCGCCTACATGAACGTGATCCGCGACACTGCGATCGTGCAGTTGCAGCAGCAGAACGTGCAGGCGCTGAACGAGCAGTTGCGCGCGACCAACGACCGCTTCCAGGTCGGCGAACTTACCCGTACCGACGTTGCGCAGGCGCAGGCGCGTTTACGCGCGGCGGAGTCGCAGCTCAGCGCCGCGCAGGCAAATCTGAATGCTTCGCGCGCCGCCTATCGCCGCGATATCGGCAGCGATCCGGGCGCGTTGAAGCCGGCGAACCCTTACACACGCCTCACGCTTGCTTCGCTCGACGCCGCGGTCGCGGAAGCCTTCGGCAAGCATCCGGCAATTCAGGCAACCCGCCACGGCGTCGATACCGCGCAGTTGCAGGTGAAGGTTGCGGAAGGCTCGCTGCTTCCCACGCTCAACCTCGAAGCGAGCGCGCAGCGTTTCTCCGATCCGAGCCCCGGCGTTTATAACAACTTCGACATGACCGCAGGCCTGCGTTTGACGGTGCCGCTCTATCAGGGCGGTGCGGAGCATTCGCGCGTCCGTCAGGCCAAGGAATTGACCGGCCAGCGCCAGTTGGAGAGCGACGTCGTGCGCGATCAGGTGCGTGCGGCGGTGATCCAGTCCTGGGGCCTCGTTTCGGCGTCCCGCTTTCAGGTTGAGGCCGCACAGGCACAGGTAGCCGCTGCCGAAATCGCGCTGAACGGCGTGCGTGAAGAATATCGCGTAGGCCAGCGCACGACCCTCGACGTCTTGAATGCGCAGGCCGAACTCGTGCTTGCGCGGTCGGCGCTGATCACTGCGCAACGCGACCGCGTCGTCGCTTCCTATTCGCTGCTATCTTCGGTTGGACGCCTCAGCGTCGTCGAACTGAAGCTCGCGCAGCAGAATCAGACCTACCAGCCCGAGGTTCACTACGATCAGGTGCGGGATAGCTGGTTCGGGTTGCGCACGCCGGACGGCCGCTAGAGTCCTTTCGCCGCAGTTCAAAATACTGGGTCTAAGGCTCATGCGGCATTTGCCACGTAGAGTCGCGATGCCATAGTGCCAGCAAGGTGCGCGGAGTGATTCTCTCTGCGCTGCCAAAGGATTGCGGCAGGCGATAGTTCAATGTCTCAGAGTGCGCGTGCACAGGAACCCTCGATGGAGGAAATTCTCGCCTCCATCCGGCGGATCATTGCAGACGACAACCCGGACGTTGCCAAGGCAGCGGCGGCGGCTCCTGCTTCTTCTCCTGCGCCACAGCCTCATGCCGCGCCGCCAGCGGCTGCGGCAAAGCCTGCAATGAGCCAGGACGACATCGACGCGATGCTGGCCGATCAGGCCGATGATGATGGCGATGTGCTCGAACTTGGCGATCCCGTATCGCCCCCGGCGGCGAATTTCCGTCAGGTCCCGGCAGGCGACGTGGTTTTCCGCGAGGAATCGCCGGTTCGCGAACAGGCACCCGCACAGGCCATGACCTATGAGCAGCCGCGGGCACCGGCAGAGCGTTTGCTTTCGCAGGAAACCAACGCGGCGGTGTCGGCGGCATTCGGATCGCTTGCCAGTACCATTCTTTCCGAGAATTCCCGCACGATCGAGGATTTGGTCCGCGAGATGCTGCGGCCAATGCTCAAGGCCTGGCTCGACGACAATCTGCCGGGCTTGGTGGAGCGCATGGTCCGCGCCGAGATCGAGCGGGTCTCCCGCGGCGCCCGCTGACCCGGCTTCATTGACTCATCCGCGTTGCTTAGGCTTTTAGGCGAGCCAAGTCGGGTCTACCCGGCTTGGCAAATAATACACGCCAGCCATTGGTGGCGCCGGAATTCTCATGCTCGAAAAAACCTATCAGCCGGCCGAAATCGAAGACCGCATCTATCGCGCCTGGGAAGAGGCGGGTGCGTTCAACTGCATGCGTCCGGAGCGCAAGGACGCGGCACCTTATTCCATCGTGATCCCGCCGCCGAACGTGACCGGCTCGCTGCACATGGGTCACGCGCTGAACAACACGTTGCAGGATATTCTCGCGCGCTTCGAGCGCATGCGCGGCCGCGATGTGCTGTGGCAGCCCGGCACCGACCACGCCGGTATCGCGACCCAGATGGTGGTCGAGCGGCAGTTGATGGAGCGGCAACAGCCGGGCCGCCGCGAAATGGGCCGCGAAAAGTTTCTGGAACGCGTCTGGGAATGGAAAGCGGAGTCGGGCGGCACCATCGTTAATCAGTTGAAGCGTCTCGGCGCTTCCTGCGACTGGCGGCGCGAACGCTTCACGATGGACGAAGGTCTTTCGCGCGCGGTCCTTAAAGTTTTTGTGGAGCTTTATCGCGCGGGCCTGATCTACAAAGACAAGCGCCTCGTGAACTGGGATCCGAAATTGCTGACCGCGATCTCGGACCTTGAAGTCCAGCAGATCGAAGTCAAAGGCAGTCTCTGGCACATCAAATATCCGATTGAAGGCTCGGATGAGTTCATCGTGGTCGCGACGACGCGGCCCGAAACGATGCTCGGCGATACAGCGGTGGCGGTGCATCCGGATGACGAGCGTTACAAGAAACTCGTCGGCAAGCATGTGATCCTGCCGCTGGTCGGGCGGAAGATTCCGATTGTCGCCGACGAATACTCCGACCCCGAAAAGGGTTCGGGCGCGGTGAAGATTACGCCCGCGCACGACTTCAACGACTTCGAGGTCGGTCAGCGGCACAAACTACCGCTCATCAACATCTTCACAATCGAAGCCAAACTCACACTCAAAAACAACGAAGACTTCATGACAGGCGCCGGTGGCGCTGACTTGAATGAAGTGCTCGGGCTCGATGGCGCGGACCGCTTCAAGGCGCGCAAAGCCATCATCGAAATGCTGGAAGCGCGCGAACTGATGGTGAAGATCGAGCCGAACGTACACATGGTGCCGCACGGCGATCGCTCGAATGTCGTGATCGAGCCTTATCTCACCGATCAGTGGTACGTCGATGCGAAGACCATGGCGCAGGAGCCTTTGCGCGCGGTGCGCGACGGCTGCACGACGTTCATCCCGAAGAACTGGGAGAAGACCTACTTCGATTGGCTCGAAAACATCCAGCCGTGGTGCATCTCGCGCCAGCTCTGGTGGGGCCACCAGATTCCGGCGTGGTACGGGCCGGATGGAAAAGTGTTCGTTGCGCTCAACGAAGATGAGGCAAAAGCCGAAGCAAAGAAACATTACGGCAAAGATGAAGCGCTCACGCGCGACGAAGACGTGCTCGATACATGGTTCTCGTCTGCGCTCTGGCCGTTCTCGACGCTCGGCTGGCCCGACAAGACGCCAGAGGTTTCCCGTTTCTATCCGACGACAGTCCTAGTCACTGGTTTTGACATCATCTTCTTCTGGGTTGCCCGCATGATGATGATGGGGCTGCACTTCATGAAAGAAGTGCCGTTCAAGGACGTCTATATCCATCGTCTCGTGCGCGATGCTTCTGGCGCGAAAATGTCGAAGTCGAAGGGCAACGTCGTCGATCCCCTCGGTGTCATTGATCAGTATGGCGCGGATGCGCTGCGTTTCACGCTCGCGCGCGGAGCGGCGCAGGGCCATGACATCCGTCTCGGTCCTCAGGAGGTCGAGAACAACCGCAACTTCGCAACCAAGATCTGGAATGCCGCGCGCTTCGCCGAAATGAACGGTGCCAAGCGCGATGCAGCATTCGATCCGAAGGCCGCGAAAGAAACGCTGAACAAGTGGATCTTGAGCGAGGCCGAGAAAGCAATCCGCGAAGTCACCGAAGCGATCGAAGCCTATAGGTTCAACGAAGCCGCTTCATCCGCATATCGTTTCGTCTGGTCGATCTTCTGCGACTGGTATGTCGAGCTATCGAAGCCGCTGCTGACGGGCGCCGATGGCGCGGCCAAAGCCGAGACGCAGGCGACCGCCGCCTTCGTGCTCGATGAGATCATCAAGCTCCTGCATCCTTTCATGCCCTTCATCACCGAAGAACTCTGGCGCGTGAAAGGCGAGGAGGGCACGCCGCGAAAATCCATGCTCGCGCTTGCCGACTGGCCGAAGCTCTCGGGTCTCGAAGACGCGAAAGCGGAAACCGAAATCGGCTGGGTCGTGGACCTGATTACGGCGATCCGCTCGGTGCGTATGGAAATGAACATCGCAGGCGGCACGCAGATACCGCTTACGCTTGTGGCAGGCACCGAAACCAAAGCGCGAGCCGAGCGCTGGATAGAAGCGCTGAAGCGCCTCGCACGTCTTTCGGAGATCACGTTTGCAGACAGCCCGCCGAAAGGCTCGGTGCAGTTGCTCGTTCGCGGCGAGATTGCAGCGCTTCCGCTCGCCGGTGTCGTCGATCTCGCGGCTGAGCGCTCGCGTCTGGAGAAGGAAATCGCGAAATGCGATGCCGACATCCAGCGCGTTGACAAGAAGCTCGAGAACAAGGACTTCGTCGCTCGTGCGCCGAAGGAAATTCTCGATCTCGAGAACGAGCGCCGCGCCGAAGCCGAAGAGCGCAAGATAAAAATTCTCGAAGCGCTTGAGCGTCTGAAGGGCGCCGCCTGACATCGCACAAATAAATCGCCTCGACTGCCTGTGTCGGAATGGCGGCTTATGCAGCCGCCTGCTAGCTTGCGCCAGCGACTCGCGAGGGGGATCGGGGGATGTCCGAGGAGGCGCGTAACGTTGCGGTTCTGAAGGAAGCGTATCGTCTTTGGCATGACACCAAAGGCAAGAGCGTCGATCATTGGATGAATCTGTTCGCTGACTCGATCGCATTCGGTTCGATCGCGCAGTCCGTGCAATCGGCGCCGTACATGAAGATGTACGAGGACAAGAACACCCTCCGCGGCTACTTCGAAGGCATCACGCTGGATTGGGAGATGATCGAATTTCGCACCGAGCATTTCGTGGCGCAGGGCGACCGTGTCGTGATGATGGGCCGTTGCAGTTGGCGAGCGCGCAAAACCGGAAAGACGGTGTGGACGCCGAAAGCGGATTCATTCCGCTTCGCGGATGGCAAAGTCATCGAGTTCTTTGAATATTTCGACACCGCGGGGATGCGCGACGCTATGCAGGGCTAGCTGCCCAAAGACGGCCTCAATCCGGGCCGATGGCGTCCGGTGACTGAATAAACGAGGCCGCACATGCTGCAGCAAGAACTCGTTCGCCAGGGCAACTGGCTTTTTCGCTGGCGTTCTTATCTTCCTTTCCTGATCCTGCCGCTTGCGATCTCGTCATTTCGCAATTCGACGTGGTTCAACGACGCGTTCGGCAATGGCGTCGAGGAAGCGTGGGACATCGCATGTTATTTCTTTGCGCTCGGCGGCTTGGCCTTGCGCGTCGCGATCGTCGGCTTCGTGCCCGCTGGAACTTCAGGCCGTAATGCCGTCCGGCAGAATGCGGAAGCGCTGAATACGACCGGCATGTATTCGGTCGTTCGTCATCCGCTTTATTTTGCAAACTTTATCGTCTTCATCTCGTTCGTCTTGCTCTTCAAGAGCCTGCTGCTCGTTCTGTTCATGGGTGTCGCATACCTTCTCTATTACGAGCGCATCATGATGGCGGAAGAGAAATTCCTCGAAGACAAATACGCTGAACGCTATCGAACTTGGGCGGCAAGGACGCCCGCTTTCCTGCCGCGATTGAGCGGGTTCATACGTCCTGTATTGCCGTTTTCATGGCGCTCGGCGCTGCTGCGGGAATTTCACACGTTCTTTCTGATCTCGGCGGCGTTTGCCGTTGTCGAGATGCTTGAGGCAATGGTGCTTGAAGGACAGGACTTTGCGCAGTGGGTCGCCGATGAACCGATCTGGCCGTTCGTTTTCGTGCTAAGCGCGGCAGTCTATTTTATCGTCCGCAACGTCAAGAAGCACACGAACTGGCTTAAAGTTAAGGGGCGCTAAGGCCGGAAGGGTTTGCTCAGGCTACGCGAGCTTTTCATCCCGTATCGCCACGGCAAATCAATCGCTTTCGAAATTCCGATACGAGGACCGGTAATCAGTTCGGGCACGCTTTTCCGCGCGAAGATCTCAAAAGGGTCGCGGTCGAGGCGCTTGCCGTTATGCCTCGCGCGGGTAATGCCAAGCGCTTCGCCAAGACGGCCCGGCCCGGAGCACAAGAGCCGCTCCTCTTTGAGGCCGCGCCGCCGCCGCATGGCGGGCAGGCCATGCTGCGGTTCGATCGCGCGGATCAGGATTCCACTGGCCGAGCCTTCCGGTTCGCAGATGAAGTTCAGGCACCAGTGGATGCCATAGGAACGATAGACATAGGCGTGGCCGGGCGGGCCGAACATGACCGCGTTGCGCTCGGTCATGCCGCCAAAGGAATGCGCCGCCGGATCGGTATGGTGATACGCCTCGACCTCAACAATAACCCCGCCGGCGCCGCCGACCAGCAGCGTCGCTCCGATTAACTCTGGCGCGACCTGATGGACGCTCCGGGCAAAGAAACCGGCCTTCAATTTCTGGGCTTTTGCCATGGGGTGCCGTTGTGCGGTGCGCTAGTTGGTTAAAGCGGATGTGACTGTTTCGCCACACCCGTTGCATGATCGTCACGGTGAGGCGGCCGGGACCATTCCGCGCCGCGAAGGCGCCATAAACCGCGCCGATTTCCAATCATCAAGAGCCGCCCGTGGGGGCGCGGGCGAGTCTGCCTGTGCAGGGTGCGGTTGAAGGCAAAAGAACAATGGACGCCAAGACTTTCGACAAATCGAAGCTGCCCAGCCGGTACGTGACGGAAGGTCCGGAGCGTGCGCCGCACCGCTCGTATTATTACGCCATGGGTCTGACCAAGCAGCAGATCCACCAGCCGTTCGTCGGCGTGGCTTCGTGCTGGAATGAAGCTGCACCCTGCAATATCGCGTTGATGCGCCAGGCGCAGGCCGCGAAGAAGGGTGTTGCGAGCGCAGGCGGTACGCCGCGCGAATTCTGCACCATCACGGTTACCGACGGCATCGCCATGGGCCATGCCGGCATGCGCGCGTCGCTGCCTTCGCGCGAGGCGATTGCCGACACCGTTGAGCTCACGATGCGCGGTCACGCTTACGATGCGCTGATCGGTCTTGCGGGCTGCGATAAATCTCTTCCCGGCATGATGATGGCGATGTGCCGTCTGAACGTGCCGTCGATCTTCATCTATGGCGGCTCGATCCTGCCCGGAAAATTCCGCGGCAAAACGGTCACCGTGCAGGACATGTTCGAAGCCGTCGGCAAGCATTCGGTCGGCGAGATGTCGGACGAGGATCTCGACGAAATCGAGCAGGTCGCGTGCCCCTCGGCTGGCGCCTGCGGCGCACAGTTCACCGCGAACACGATGGCGACAGTCTCCGAAGCGATCGGTCTTGCGCTGCCGTACTCGGCTGGCGCGCCGGCACCTTATGAAATTCGCGATCAGTTCTGCACCGCCGCCGGCGAAAAGATCATGGAATTGATCCAGCGGCGTATTCGTCCACGCGATATCGTCACACTCAAGGCGCTCGAAAATGCCGCGGCGGTCGTCGCTGCGACTGGCGGTTCTACCAACGCAGCGCTGCATCTTCCCGCGATCGCGCACGAATGTGGGATCAAGTTCGATCTCTTCGACGTCGCCGAGATCATGAAGAAGACGCCGTATATGTCCGACCTGAAGCCGGGCGGAAAATACGTTGCGAAAGATCTCTTCGAGGTCGGTGGCATTCCGATGATCATGAAGACGCTGCTCGATCACGGCTACCTGCATGGCGATTGTCTCACCGTTACCGGTCGCACGATGGCGGAGAACCTTGCCAAGGTGAAATGGAATCCGGATCAGGACGTTGTCTATCCGGCGAACAAGCCCATCACCGTCACCGGCGGCGTCGTCGGCCTGAAAGGCAATCTCGCGCCGGAAGGCGCGATCGTGAAGATCGCCGGCATGGAAGAGTCGATGCTCAAGTTTACGGGCCCGGCGCGCGTGTTCGACGGCGAAGAGGCATGCTTCGATGTCGTCAAAAATCGCAAATACAAGGAAGGCGACGTCCTCGTCATTCGTTATGAGGGTCCGAAGGGTGGGCCCGGTATGCGCGAAATGCTTTCCACGACCGCGGCGCTCTATGGACAAGGTATGGGCGGAAAAGTGGCGCTCATCACGGACGGCCGCTTTTCGGGTGCAAGCCGTGGCTTCGTTGTTGGCCACATCGGACCGGAGGCTGCGATTGGCGGTCCTATCGGTCTGCTGAAAGACGGAGACATCATTGAACTCGACGCAGTGGCCGGAACGCTCACTGTAAAATTGAGTGACGCGGAACTTGCTGAACGAAAAAAAGCCTGGAAGCCGCGCGAGAATTCTTCGAAATCCGGTTACCTCTGGAAGTACGCGCAGCAGGTCGGCAATGCACGCGACGGAGCGTTGACGCATCCGGGCGGCGCCGCCGAAGACAAAAGCTATGCAGATATCTGAGTTCATCCGCACGAGTGCTGCCGCCGCGCTGGTCTTGACCTGCGCGGGCAGTGCGATTGCGCTTGATCCTCAGAAGCGGACGGCGCCTTCGGCGACGTCGGTGCCTGCGAATCCGGCGGAAATTCTGGACGCCTTCAAGTCCGGCACGCAGGCTTACATCGCAGGCGACCGCACCAAGGGACTGACCGCACTACAATACGCCGCGGACAACGGCCATCCGATCGCGCAATGGAAGCTCGGCCGCATCTATGCGGACGGCGACGGTGTGAAGCCGGATCCCTACAAGGCTTATCAATACTTCAGCCAGGTCGCGGCGAAGAATGCGGAGACGTCGCCGTTCCTGCCACAGGCGCGCTTCGTGGCCAACGCTTTCGTCGCCCTCGGCAACTATCATCTCGAAGGCATTCCAAACACTGAAGTGAAAGCCGATCCGCGCCGTGCGGCGCAGCTCTTCCGCTACGCCGCAACGTATTTCGGAGACGCCGACGCGCAATATCAGCTCGCGCGGATTTATCTGGACGGCCGCGGCGCGCAGAAAGATCCGCGCACTGCCGCGCGCTGGCTTTATTCGGCGGCGAACAAGGGCCAATATCGCGCGCAAGCGCTGCTCGGGCAGATGATGGTGCATGGCGAAGGCGTGCCGAGACAGGCCGCACGCGGCCTGATGTGGCTTACGCTCGCAGCGGATGCCGCCAAAGAGCAAGGCGAAGAGTGGATTCAGAAGGCCTATGACGAGGCGGTGCGGGAAACGTCGCAGGACGACCGTATCGTTGCGCGCAGCTATCTCGAACAGCATCTGCGCGCCAATCGCTAATTCCGCACTGATGAAGTGAAAAAAGAAAAACGCGGGGTTGTTACCCCGCGTTTCTTTTTTTGTCTTGAAGTCAAATTACCAGCTTTCGACAACCACATCCATTTTCGCGGCCGTCAGTGCGGCGGCACGGGCTTTCATCCAGCCCTGGATGAATTCCTTGTCGTCGCTTGGCCCCTTCGGTTTATATGCGTTCCATGCATCGGCAAGCACCTTCTGGCGTGCGACCAGTGCGTCGTTGTGTTTCTGATGCTCGTCGGTCCAGAGCTTCAGTTCCTTGAAGTATTTGATCGCGCCTTCATGTGTCGGGATCGCCCATGCAAACATCTGGCGCTTGATGTCCCAGCCGAGATTTCCGGGAGCGCCGTCTTTGTATTCTGGGAACAGCTCAACCATCGCCTTCGTCATGTTGTAGACGAGATCGCCGTCCGCGTTCGCCATGCTCATCAACACGGGATAGGGATAAGTCGCACCTTCGACCTTGTTCGTGGCTGAAAGATCGGCGCCTTCCGCGCCCCATTGGCGAACATAAAACGGCGCGACTTTATTAAGACGAGCCCACGCTTCGTTGTCCTTGTGCGGCACGACCGGATACTGAATGCCGCGCGGCGACGCTGCGATCTTGAAGGCTTGACCGGAAATCGTTGACGCAAAAGCGGCATCGACCTGGTTCGCGACGATGCCGTCCATGGCCGCGCCGAAGCCGCCGAACTCGACGCGCTTTACGTCATTCCAAGTAAGGCCTGCCGACGCCATCAAGGCGGTGATGTTCTGGTTCAGTGCCGGCGCACCGACAACCCAGGCCACGCGCTTGCCCTTCAAGTCCGCCATCGTCTTGATGTTCGCGTCCTTGGCAGTGACGATCGTCAGGAGTGCGTCGGAGTTGTTCAGCAGAAGCGCACGAACCGCCTGCGGACCCCAATCCCGCGAGCCGAATTCATACAAACCCTCCTGCGCCATATAGCTGCCGCCAACGCCGTGCGCCGAGAACGGCACCTGTCCGTCGCGCAACGGAATCGAGCGGGCGATATCGCTCTTGCCGGGCAGCACGCGCAGGGTGACGTTCATCTTGTTCTTCAATGCGTTGCCGATCGCAACGGCTTGGTTGTAGCCGCCGGAGCCGACGTCATAGGCGGTCCAGGTCAGGGTCTCCGGCAGCTTGGTGCCGGTTTGAGATAAAGCGGGCGCTAGGACTACCGCAGCGAGGCCTGCCGCAGCGAGTATGGTTCTTATTTTCATGGCGTGGTTCTCCCTTGTTCTGATTTTCTTACGACGAGCGAAAGCAATACGAGACCGGCAATGACCAGTCCGGCTGCGAGTGCGAGGTTGGTGGTAAAAGGCAAGCCGGTCAGGCGCGGCACAGGCGCGGCAAATAGAACGCCGCCGGCAATCAACAACAGACGCGAAATCCACCCCGCTGCGCTGTTTGGTATTAATCCGATGCCGAGCACGTAGCCTTGCAACGCCGCCGCCATCGGAATGATGCCTGCGAACGCCGCCGTGATCGAGACGGTAACGGTGAATGGATCACCCTTAAACAGCAGCGCGGGGTTCAGCACAAAGCAGAACGGCACAAGGTATATCGCGGTGCCGAGCCGGATTGACTGCAATCCGATCCGCATCGCTGAAGTGCCCGCAAGCGGTGCTGCAGCGAATGTCGCGAGCGCAACCGGCGGTGTGATGAAGGACACCATGCCCCAATACATAATGAAGAGATGCACCGCGAGCGGGTCGAGTCCGGCCTTGACGAGCGGGGGCGCAAGCACAATCGCGAGGAAAATGTAGCAGGCAGTGACGGTCATCCCCATGCCGAAGATGAAGCTTGTGATTGCTCCCATCAAGAGCAACACCAGCGGCGCACCGCCTGCGAGATAGACGAGATCGTTGGCGAGCGTTCCAGCAAGTCCGGTCATCGACAGCGAGCCGATGATAAAGCCGACCGCCATCAGGATTGCGAGAAGTTCGGCTAGACCGCGTGCAACCGCGATGCCCAGATCGCCGAGTTTGCGCCACGACATGCGGTGCTTCGGCAATGCCTGGTTGATCGCGATCAAAAGGGCGGTAGCGTAAAATGGCGCAAGCGCTTCGTCCTGAAGAAACACGAGCAGGAACACGAGCAAAGCAAACACCGGGATGTAAAACCATCCCTCTTTCATGACTTCGCCGAGTTTCGGCAATTCGCTTTGCTTCAAACCACGCAGGCCGAGACGCGCGGAATAAGCATCCACCTGAATAACGAGCGCAAGATAGAAGAGGAGTGCCGGTATTGTAGCGGCCAGCGCGATCTGCCCGTAACTCATACCGAGAAACGAGGCCATCACGAAGGCGGTAGAGCCCATCACCGGCGGCATCAACACCGCGCCGGTCGATGCGACCGCTTCTACTGCGCCAGCATAGTCGGAGCGAAAGCCGGTACGTTTCATCGCAGGAATGGTCACGACACCTGAGCTGATAACGTTCGAGATCACGCTACCGGAAATCGAACCTTGCAGTCCGCTTGAAATGATACCGACTTGCGCCGCCCCGCCGCGCATGCGGCCTACGAGCGCGAAAGCGAGATCGTTGAAGAATTTGCCGCCGCCGGTGTAGTTCAGCGCAAGCCCGAACACGATAAAACCGATCACGATTTCAGCGAATGCGCGCATTGGAATCCCGAACAGCGATTCCGAACTCGAAACGTGATAAGCGATCGTATTGACGAAAGTATGGTTGAAACCGCGGAGCGGGTTCGGAATGATGTGCGCGACGACGGGATAAAGTGCGAGCGTGCCGACGATGAGCGTCATCGGCCAGCCGCTGGTGCGGCGAAGCGCTTCCAAAACCAGCAAGCAAAGAATGCCGGCCAGAATTTTTGCCGTCGGCGGCGAACTATATTCCCAGCCCTCCGAGAGCCCGCGCTCCGCGTTGACTGCAAACCACACCAGGATTGCGAAGGTCGCCGTTGCGCAAATCCAGTCATACCAGGGCGGGTTCGCCTGTACCGAGGCACCGCTGGCAGGAACGGAAAGAAATACCAGCGGCAACAGCAACGCGGCGAGTAGAAACAAGTAACGCGCGTCGATAAGAACAAAGCCAACGAAGAATTGCAGGTTGAGTAACTGGTTCATCGCAAGCAGTGGAACCAATATTGCGCAGGCGATCAGAATAATGCGTGCCAGCCCGCGCGTTTCGCGCGCAGCAAGCTCGTCAGGCATAATTTCAGGAGCGCTGTCGCCGATATGTTTGCGCGTGGCTTCAGCCGGCGAGGTGGCCGTCTTGTCGGTCAATGTGCTTCCTCTCACGCGCGTTTGTTATTTTTGACAGCGCGAGGGCATTGAAGAAGCATTCCGTAACGTAAGCAAGCGTTCGGAATAAGTTACTGCTGTGCGGAACGATCTCTACCGCGTTGCGAAACGAAAGTCCGCGTAAATCGGAACGTGGTCCGACGGTTTTTCCGCAGCGCGCACTTTCTTGTCGATGCCGACGCTCTGCAAACGGTCGGCGGCTTGCGGTGAGAGCATCAGATGATCGATGCGGATGCCGTTATTCTTCTGGAATGCGCCGGCTTGATAATCCCAGAACGTGTAGAGACCTTTGCCGTCATGCGTTGCGCGTAGCGCATCGGTGAAGCCGAGTGCACCGAGCGCGCGAAATCTTGCGCGCGTCTCCGGCTGCGCAAGCGCGTCATCGGTCCACTTCTCGGGAAATTCTGCGTCCGCCACGGTCGGGATCACGTTGAAGTCGCCCGCAAGCACGAGGGGCTCCTCCAGCGTCAGCAATTCGCTCGCGTGTTTTGCGAGGCGATCCATCCAGGCAAGCTTGTATTTGAATTTATCGGTGCCGACCGGGTTGCCGTTCGGCAGATAAATGGAGGCGACGCGAACCGCGCCTTCTTTTGTCGAGATCGTAGCTTCGA
>JAKFYO010000007.1 GCA_021730825.1 Hyphomicrobiales bacterium | reverse complement strand
GATCAAAATGGCCGAATACAAACTCCATTGCTTCGCGCAGTCCGGCAATTCCTATAAAGCCGCGCTGATGCTCAATCTGATCGGCGCGGACTGGGAGCCGGTCGCAGTCGATTTCTTCGTAGGCGAAACGCGCTCGCCGGAATGGCGCTCCTCCGTGAACGAAATGGGCGAAGCGCCGGTGCTCGAGCACAAGGGAAAGCGGCTCACGCAGTCCGGCGTGATCCTGACTTACCTGTCGCGGCTCTCCGGGAAATTCAAAGCGCAAAGCGAAGACGACGAACTCGAAGTGCTGCGCTGGATCTTGTTCGACAATCACAAAGTCACGAACTTCATGGCGACGCACCGCTTCTTCAACTCATTGGCGAAAGGCGGCAATCCGGCAGTGGTCGAGTTCCTGCGCGGGCGCGCGCTGTCGAACCTGAAAGTGGTCGATCTGCATCTTGCGAAGCAGGACTGGCTCGTCGGCAAAGCGCCGACGATCGCGGATATCTCTGTCGCCGGATACATCTATTACCCGGCGGAAGAACACGGCTTCGACATCGAGAAAGAGTTTCCGAACGTTCATGCATGGCGCGAACGCATCAGGAAGCTGCCGGGATGGAAGCATCCTTACGACCTGATGCCGCAGCCGCCCTCGGCGCCGCAGAAGTAAAAACAAAAACCCGCAGGATCGCTCCCGCGGGTCTTTTCTTTTCGCTTCAGCGAAGGTTACGCGTCGCGCTTGATCGCGAACGGCCCCCAGGCCTGCATCGTCGCCATCGCCTCAATGCGATTGATGTTGACGTGGCGCGGCATGGTGCAGGCAAAGAAAATCTGCTCGGCGATGTCGTCGGCCACCATCGGCTTCACGCCCTTATAGACGGCGTCGGCCTTGGCCTTGTCGCCCTTGAAGCGCACGACGGAAAATTCGGTTTCGGCAAGGCCCGGCTCGACCGAAGTCACGCGAACGTTCTTGCCTAGCAGATCGCAACGGATGTTGAGCGCAAAGCGCGTGACGAACGCCTTGGTCGCGCCATAGACGTTGCCGCCCGGATAAGAATAGCTGGCCGCGACCGAGCTGACCACGACGACATGGCCTTCGTCGCGCTCCACCATGCCGGGAAGTGTGTTGCGAACGGTGTAAACCAGGCCGTTGATGTTCATTGCGATCATCTGTTCCCAGTCGGCTATGTTCGCTTCGTGCGCGGGCTCAAGGCCGACCGCGCCACCGGCATTCGCCACTACGACGTTGACCTTCTGAAATTCCGCCGGCAGCGATTGCAGCGCTTTCACGGTTGCGGCGTTATCGGTGACATCGAAGTTCAGCGTATGGCAGTTCGCGCCCAGTTCTTTTTTCAGGGCATCGAGACGATCCTGACGGCGGCCGGTGCCGATGACTTTCGCGCCGGCCTGCGCGAAGCGCCGCGTGGTCGCGGCACCGAAGCCGGAAGTCGCGCCGGTCACCAGCACGGTCAAAGTTTTCGGATCTAACATCTGCGAAGCCATGAATTCCTCTCCTGCGAGTAGCAGCGGTTCTATTCCGCCTGTTCGTTTGTCTGGATCAGCGCGCGGTGAGCCCGCCGTCGATGGGGATTTCCGCGCCGGTGATGAAAGCGCTCTCATCCGATAGCAGAAATACCGCGAGGTTCGCTACCTCTTCCGGCTGGGCAAAGCGGGCAAGCGGGACATCCGCCGTCATGCGTTCGCGGGCCACCTCCCGCGACTTCGCCTTTGCGAGCAGATCCTCGACCATTGCCCCCTCGACAAAGGTGGGATGCACGGAATTGGAGCGCACCTGCGGCTTCTGCCGCGCGCCATAAAGCGCCACCGATTTACTCAAGAGCCGCACCGCACCCTTGGAGGCATTGTAGGACGCGAGATTGTGGCCTGCGACAAGACCCGACACGGACGAGAGATTGACGATGGAGCCGCCGCGCACTTTCAAAAGCGGCATGGCGTATTTGCAGCCGAGATAGGTGCCATCGACATTCACCGCCATAGTTTTCTTGTAGGCCGCGAAGTCTTCGCTTTCGATGGTGCCGAGCGAAGCGATGCCGGCCGAGTTCACAAGGCCGTCGAGGCGGCCGTGCCGCTTCTGGATGTTGTCCGCGACCGACTTCCAGTCCGCTTCGGACGTCACATCCAGCGCGAAATCCTGATCTTTGTGCGAGGCGAGATCGGTGCGGATCGCCTTGCCGCCTTCCCGTTCCACGATCCCCGCCACGGCATTGCCGATGGTGCCGGCGGCACCCGTGATCAGCACGATCTTATCTTTCATGCGCGCGGTCATTTTCACCTCAAACGAAAAACCCGCCGCGATCATGCGGCGGGTTTCGGTTTTTGCAAGTAGATAGGGGGCGCTTATTTCACCGGACCGGCGTATTTCGCCATCAAGGCTTCGACGTCCTTGATCAGCGCTTCGCCGTCGATGCCCTTGCCCTTCATGTCGGCGACCCAAGCGGCGATGACGGGCTTGGCCGCATCCTTCCAGCGCTGGGTTTCCTTGGCGTCGAGGGTCACGATGTTATTCTTGCGATCCTGCGCGAACTTCAGACCGGGACCGTCACCCTGATCCATGACCTGACCGACCCACTTCGAGACTGCGGCGCCCGAATTGTTGTCGATCACCTTCTTCAGTTCGGGCGAGAGGCCGTCGTACTTCGCCTTGTTCATCGCGAAGACGAAGAAGGTGACATAGAGCGAGCGGTTGCCAGTGAAGTTGGTGTGCGTCTGCACGAGTTCTGCAACGCGCAGCGGCGTGGTGACTTCCCACGGCACGACGGTGCCGTCGATTACGCCCTTGGAGAGCGCGTCAGGCATCGCCGGAACCGGCATGCCGACCGGAGTGGCACCCAGCGCCGAGATGAGCTGGTTCACGACGCGCGTCGGGCCGCGAAGCTTCAGACCCTTCATGTCTTCGAGCTTCTGAACGCCTGCGCCCTTGACGTGGATGAGACCCGGACCATGCGTGTGCACGGCAATGATCTTCACGTCCTTGAACTCGTCCTTCAGGTGCTTTTCGTAATATTCCCAGGCGGCCTGGCTCGACTGTTCGGCGTTGCCGGCGATGAAGGGAAGATCGAAAGCTTCTGCGCGCGGGAAGCGGCCCGGCGTGTAGCCCGGCAGCGTCCAGATCACGTCAACGACTCCGTCCTTCACCTGATCGTAGAGCTGCGGCGGCGTGCCGCCGAGCTGCATCGAAGGATAAAGCTCGACCTTGATGGCGCCCTTGGATTCTTCTTCGACCTTCTTGGCCCAGGGCGCGATAAAGTTGCGCGGTACCGGCGCTTGCGCCGGCAGGAATTGGTGAACGCGAAGCGTCACGGTCTGCGCGTCGGCAGAACCGGAAAACGCAAGCGCGGCAGCGGCGATAAAAAGACCGCTTAGGCGTTTGGTCAGATTCATTTTTTTCTCCAGATGGCTGTTGGTTTTTTGTCCCGCTTCTCCGAGCGGTTTTTAACGTGAAGGATTGCTACCCCACGAAACGAACGAGGTAGAGCGTAAGAATGGGAAAGAACAAGAGCAGCAGGACGCGAACGATGTCGGACAGCAGGAACGGTACGATACCGCGATAGATCTCGCCGATCGGCACGTTCTTCGCGATGTTGGCCACGACATAGACGGTTAGCCCTACCGGCGGTGCGATCAACCCGACCGATACGACGACCAGCATCAGAATGCCGAACCAGATTGCTTTAAATTCGGCGGTCATGCCGAAGAGATCGAGACCGAGAATGGTCGGAAGCACGACCGGCAAGAGCAGAAGCATCATCGCGAGTTCGTCGAGAATGCAACTCAAAGCCACGAACAGAAGCAAAAAGCCGCCGACGATGATCAAGGGGTGATAAGGCAAGCTATTCGCCCAAGCGGAAAGATCGGCCGGCACCTGCGAGACCGCGAGCGCGGTATTCATCATCGCAGCACCCAGCAGCATCGTGTAAATCATGGCGGACGCCTGCGCCGCGGGCAGGAACGCGCTGAGCGCGCTCTTGAAGGTTATCTTCCCGCGCACGATCGCGAGAAACAACGTCGAACTTGCGCCGACGGCCGCGCCCTCAGTCGCCGTGAACCAGCCACTGTAAATGCCGGTGAACATCACGAGGAATATCGCCGCGATCGGCCAGGCTTCCAGCGTCGCTTCGATAATTTCCTTCCGGCTTGCGCGCTCGGTTTTTTGAGGAGCGTGCTCGGGATAGAGCCAGAGATAGATCGAAATCGAGGCCATGTAGAGGATCATCGCAAGAACCGCGGGGACCACGGCCGCAGCGAATAGTTTGATGATGCTCTGTTCCGCAAGAAACGAGTAAATAATGAGAATGAAGGAAGGCGGCAGCAGAATACCGAGCGTGCCGCCGGCGGCAAGCGTGCCGGTTGCGAGACGATCCGAATAGTTCAGCCGCTTCATCTCCGGCAGAACGACCTGGCTCATGGTCGCGGCAGTCGCGACCGAGGAGCCGCTGATCGCACCGAAGCAGGCGCAAGCGATGATTGCCGCGTGCGCGACGCCGCCCTTCACCCAGCCGATCCATGCATTCGCCGCACGAAAAAGACTTCGCGAGAAACCCGCGACCGACGCAAACTGCCCCATCAGAAGAAAAAGCGGAATGACGGAGAGGTCATAGACCGAGAAGCGCGCCCAGAAGAGACCCTTCAGATAATTAAGGAGCGGCCCCTGCCCGACGATCCAGCCATAGCCGACGGCGCCCGCGAAAAACATCGATGCGCCGAGCGGCACGCGCAGCGCGATGAGAACCATCATGCCGACGGAAACGATGCTGATGATTTCAACTTTACTCATGCGTTACGCGCTCCGAAACACCGATTAAGCCGAAGCCTTGCGCGAACGCAGTGACTGCAGCGAGGGCGATGCCGGGCAGCACGCCGACATAGCCGTACCAGATCGGGAAACCCATCAGCATCGAAGTTTCGCCAGTGTGACGAATGTCGACCATGCCGACCGCGCAGCGCCAGCCGACAAGCGCGAACATGGTCCCCATCAGGATCGCGCCGAAGCAATCCATCGCGGCTTTCGACTTGTCGCTGGCGCGGATGGTGAAGATGTCGACGAAGATGTTGCCCGCGGTGATCTGGCAGTAGGCGAGAAACAAGGAGCCGGCGACCGCGATGCCGATTTCGACCAGCTCGAAATCGCCGGTGATCGGTTTCGACCACAGCGCACGGCCGATGATGCTGATTGCCGACATGATGCCGATCGCGGCAACGATCGCCCCGCCCGCGTAGGCAAACCATACGGCTACGTTATGCAGCGCCTCGTGAAGGCGTCCGCGAGCTACTGCTTCCTGCTGCTCCGGCATTTCCACCCTGTTGGGACACTTCTTTCGATCGGCGCTCTACTGGCGCCTTGGCCTGCGGCAGCCCCTTCCCCGAAGGCGATCGCAGGTGGGACGGATAACGTGGAGGCCACGAGATTGGCAACGACCGAAAGCCGAGTATGCCGCCGGTAACGCCATAAATCCCGGCTTTTGGAAGTTTTATTCCAGTTGGAACCTGGGGCTTAACGAGTTGTTAACGGGTTGGGCACAGCATTTCTCGCAGGTGCGAACAAGGCTGTCGCTCAAGGGTTGGGCAACAATGAGTGCTTTCATCGGTCTGCAATTTCTGGAAAGCGCCCCCACGCTGGCGCCGGACGATCTTTCGCCGCTCGTCGGCCGGATGCGGCTGATGCTTTCCACGCTTCGCCCGCGATCGGACGCCGAGGCACTCAAGCTTCTTCGCACGCGTTTCCCACAATCGACGCTGAGCGAGCGCCTTAGCGCGCTTTCGAATACGCAGCGCTGATCCGCAAAACTTAGTTCAGGCGATCGGGCCGCTGCTCATTTTCGGGCTGCGGCGCCATTAAGCCGCCGGAAGAATGCACGTGCGCCTTTTCGAGGCGGCGATAGTGCATCAAGGCGAGCGGGATCGTGCCGAGATAAGCGAGCACGACGAAGGTCAGCAATTCCCACGGGTAGCTTAAGAGCATCGCGACCACGAGCACGACCAGCACGAGGATCGGCAGCACATACTCGCGCGGCACGCGGGCGCTCAGTTTCTTGCCTGACCAGGTCGGAATTTTCGAGACCATCACAAGCGCGATCGCGAGTGCGAAGATCAGGTAGAGCACCGGGCTGAACGAGAAGCGCGGCACACCGAGCATCTCGAGATAGACCGGAAGCAGCACGACGACCGCGGCGGCCGGTGCCGGCATGCCGACAAAGAAGTTGCCGGCGAATGCCGGGCGGTTCGGATCGTCGATCATCACGTTGAAGCGCGCGAGGCGGAGTGCTGCGCAGAGCGCAAAGACCAGCATCACGACCCAGCCCAGCGTCTTCAGCGGGCCGAGACCCCAGAAGAAAAGTATCAGTGCGGGCGCGCAGCCAAAATTCATGAAGTCGGCAAGCGAATCCAGCTCCGCGCCGAAGCGCGACTGCGCCTGAAGATAGCGCGCAAGACGCCCGTCGATGCCATCGAGGATCGCGGCAAGCACGATGCCCGCCACCGCAAGTTCCATGCGTCCTTCGATTGCCATGCGGATCGCGGTCAGCCCGAGGCAGAGCGCGAGCAGCGTGACCATGTTCGGCAGCAGCGCGCGGATCGGAATTTTCCGAAATCGTTTGCGCGGATTTTCGTCGCCGGGCTCGAAGGATGGGAACAGTCTGTCCATAAAATCTAGAATACGCCCGAAATGGCGCCAAAAGAAGAGCGGTTTACCGGCTTGGTTACGCGGAACGGAAGGCCGGTTCTGCGGCTGTTGCAGTGAGGTCAGCGAGCACCGTTTCGCCGCCCAGCGCATATTGGCCGACCGCGACCAGCGGCCTCGTGCCAGCGGGAAGGTAAACGTCGACGCGCGAGCCGAAACGGATCAGCCCGAAACGCTCGCCGGTGGAAACCAGTTGGCCTTCCTTGACGAAGCAGACGATGCGGCGCGCGACCAAGCCCGCGATCTGCACCACGCCATAGCGCCCGGACGGCGTGCGGATTACGAGCGCGTTGCGCTCATTATCCTCGCTCGCCTTGTCGAGATCGGCGCTCAGAAATTTTCCGGGGCGATAGACGATGCGCTCGACCTCGCCCGAGACCGGACTCCGGTTCACATGCACATCGAACACGCTCATGAAGATCGAGACGCGCGGGACCGACTCCGGGCCGAGGCCCAGTTCTGCGGGCGGCACAGCCAAGGCTACCGATGAAATCTTGCCGTCGGCCGGCGCGACCACGAGCCCGTCGCGGACCGGCGTCACCCGCGCCGGATCGCGGAAGAAATAGACGCACCACAGGGTCAGCACGACGCCGATCCAGCCCAAGGGCCGCCAGATGATGAACAGCACCAGCGAGACGAGCGCGAATATCCCGATAAAGAGGTAACCCTCGGGATGGATAGGCGCCATCTGCTTGCGGACGGAATCGACGATCGACATCGGATATCCCTTTGCGCCGGACTGCTAATGAGGCCACGGCCCCGCGTCAACGGTCCCTCTTTGAAGCCTTTCTCCTGCCAATTCTGTGGCATAAAGCCCAGGCGAAACCGGAGTGAGCATGCTTTCCTACGCCCAGCATTTCGAGGACGTCTATCTGATGCGCTGCTTCCGCGAGCGCAAAGACGGCTTCTATATCGACGTCGGCGCCGGGCACCCGGTGATCGATAATGTCTCCTTCGCTTTTTATCTCAAGGGCTGGCGCGGGATCACGGTCGAGCCGAACCCATCGCTTGCCAAGCTCTCGCGCAGCGTGCGCCCGCGCGATATCGGCGCGGAGACGCTGGTGGGCTCCTCGCCTGGCACCGCGAAATTTTTCCTGGTCGACGACTTTCACGGTCTTTCGACCACCATCGGCGAGAACGCACGCGCGGCCGCCGAAAACTACGGCAAGAAATCGAACGAGCTTAAACTTCCGGTCACCACGCTCGCCGAGCTCTGCAAGAAGCATAAACCGGCATCCATCGAATTTCTGAAGATCGACGTCGAGGGCGCCGAGAAAGATGTGCTCGAGGGCGCGGACTGGAAGAATTATCGCCCACGCGTGGTCGTGATCGAAGCGACTATGCCCGCCTCACCCGAACCGAACTGGGGCGGCTGGGAGCCGTTTCTGTTGGCGCAGAAATATCGCTTCGTGTTTTTCGACGGATTGAACCGTTACTATGTCGCGGAAGAAGAAGCCGCACTCGCCGCGCACTTCGAGGCCCCCGTAAATCCTTTCGATAAAGCGGTGCAGCTTTCCCGCTATCGCAAGGCACTGGAGGACGGCTCGCACCCGGACCACAAACTCGCTGCCGTGCTCGCGGAAAGTTTTCTTACCCGCGCGCCGCTGATCTCTCCTGACCTCATCGTCGAGATGCTGACCGGCGAACTCAATCCTGCTGCGCTCGCTCATCCTGCGACCGAACACGACATTATTGCAGTGTTCGCGCGCCTGCTTGGCCGAGATCCGACTACGGAAGAGTTAAGCGAAGCGAAGTCGCTTTCGAAGGGTAAAACACTGCGCGAGTTGTACCGGATTGTTGTCGGCTTCGATGCGGTGCGCGGCGCGCTCGGAAGAATCTCCGGCAGCTACGCCTGGTAATTGTTGACGGCTCGCTTTCGCTACTTGAACGGCCAAATCAGTTGCGAGCCGAATTCGCCGGGCACTGGATCGCCATGGATCCCGACCTCCGCAGGCCACGAGCCATCGGCAGGAAGATGATAGGTGCCGAACAAACGGTCGATCCAGGGAAAGTGTACCGCGAAATTCTTGTCGATCGGCTTGACCGCGTGATGCCAGTGGTGAAAGCGCGGCGTCACCAACACCAGCTCAAGCCATTTCAGCCGCCACTTCATGTTGACGTGAATGAATGTCGCCTGTGCTGCGACGATCCCGAGCCAGATATAAAGCGCCTGCTCGGCGAAACCGATCACGAACAGCGGGACCAGGATCAATCCGCGCGTGACTACGGTGTCCACGATATGCAGCCGCGATCCCGCGAGCCAATCCATGTTGCGCGACGAATGATGGATCGCGTGGAACGGCCATGCCCAGCGGATGCGATGAAAGCTCCGATGCACCCAGTACTGCGTGAAATCCGCGACCAGCATGATGAGCAGGACCTGCACCACGATGGGCAGGCTCTTCATCTGCATGCCGAGCGCTTCGGCTTGCCAGGCCTGCGAGACGATTGTCGCAGGCAACAGCGTGAAGAAGGTGAGCAACTCGACCGCGATGTGGCTTACGATGAAATAGATGCCGTCGGTCGTCCATCCGGGCCGGAACGTGCCCTGCTCGGGCTTCAGCGGAAACAATCGCTCCAGCGGCACGAAGACGAGGCTGAGCAGCACAACGTTCAACACGAGCCAGTCGAGGCCGAGATGAACGGGCGCTTCGCGCTCTGGATTGATCTCGACACCGGCTCCGCCAAGAATCACCGCTCCACAAGTGAAAGCGATACCGGCAAGGCCAAGACGCTTGCTCGGTCTCAGCAGAAGATTCAACGCAGAGAAGAAAAAGGCGGCGATGATTGCGAGCGTCAGCAGGCCGCGCATGAATTCGACCGGGTACTGAGCCCTCAACTGATTGATGGTCAGCCATTCGTGAAAATGGAAAACCAGCACGGCAAAGAACGACCCCGCGCCGAGCAGAAGACCGATCAGGCCCGAGAACCAACCCGAGCCGAAATGCTGCGGACCATGGTCGCCGAGCATTCGCTCGAACCACAGGTCCAGTCGTGTGTGGGATTTTTGAGAACCGCCGGACGATGTCATCGCGTCACCTGACGAATGCTAGCACGCACTGACTCGTGTTCGTCCAGCGCTATTCCGCGGCTTCGATTTTCTGCGCGGGCGGCACAACAGCCACGGGCTCTTGTTCGGCGACTTTGGGCGGCTCCGCATTCGGCTTTTCGCGCGGCGTGACCTCGTCCGCGACCTCGCGCAATTTCTCACGCGCGGCATCGGCTTCGCGCTGGCGATTCCACATGCCCGCGTAAAGGCCGCCGTTAGCCAGCAGTTGTGCGTGCGTGCCGCGCTCGACGACCTCGCCCGCTTCCAGCACGATGATCTGATGGGCGTTAATCACGGTCGAAAGCCGATGCGCAATCACGAGCGTAGTGCGGCCCTTGGCAACACGTTCCAGCGCATCCTGAATTTCCCGCTCGGTGTTGGAATCGAGCGCGGAAGTCGCCTCGTCGAGCAGCAGAATCGGCGGGCCTTTCAGGATGGTACGCGCGATCGCGACGCGCTGCTTCTCGCCGCCCGAAAGCTTCAGTCCGCGCTCGCCGACTTCGGTGTCGTAGCCTTGCGGCAGGACGCGAATGAAATCGTCGATCTGCGCATCCTCCGCCGCCTTATCGATTTCGGCGTCGGTCGCCTCCCAGCGCCCATAACGGATGTTGTAGCGGATGGTGTCGTTGAACAGCACGGTGTCCTGCGGGACCATGCCGATGGCCGCGCGCAGCGACGTCTGCTGCACGTCGCGGATGTCCTGACCGTCGATGGTAATGCGCCCGCCCGCGACATCGTAGAAACGATAGATCAGGCGCGAGACCGTGGACTTGCCCGCGCCGGAAGGGCCGACAATCGCGACCGTGTGACCGGCGGGGACATCGAACGAAACGCCCTTCAGAATCTCGCGCTCCGGATCGTAGCTGAAGCGCACGTCTTCGAAACGCAGCGTGCCTTCCTGCACTTGCAGCGGCTTCGCGTCGGGCGAATCCTTGATCTCGGGATTGCGGTGCAGGATTCCGAACATCTGCTCGATGTCGATGATCGCCTGCTTGATCTCGCGGTAGAGCATGCCCATGAAATTCAGCGGAATATAAAGCTGAATGAGCATCGCGTTGATCATGACGAAATCGCCGACGGTGCGGCGTCCGGCCTGAATGTCGAACACGCAGAGCGCCATCATCGTCGTCAGGCCGATCGTGAAAATCGTCGCCTGGCCCGCGTTCAGCACCGCAAGCGAAGTGTAAGTCTGTACGCCGGCCTTTTCGTATTTCGCAATCGAGCGGTCGTAGCGCTCGCTTTCGCGTTTTTCCGCGCCAAAATATTTGACGGTCTCGAAATTCAGCAGGCTATCCACCGCTTTTGCGGTCGCGTCCGTATCCGAGTCGTTCATCTGCTTGCGGATTTTTATCCGCCACTCGGTCGCGCGATAGGTGAAGGCCATGAACAGGACCATGGTTACGAACACAATCGCAGCGTAGCGCCAGTCGAAGGCCAAGAGCATGACGCCAATGACAAGGCCAAGCTCCAGGATCGTCGGCGCCATTTGCAGCACGACCAGCCGCACGAGTTCTTCGATGCCGTTGCGGCCGCGCTCGAGTACGCGCGTCAGCCCGCCGGTCTTGCGCTCCAAATGAAAGCGCAGTGACAGCGCGTGCATGTGATCGAAGGTGAGCTGCGCGAGGCGGCGGACCGCGTGCAACGCGACGCTCGCGAACAGACCGTCGCGAAGCTGCGTCAGCAACGCCATCGAAATGCGGATCAGGCCGTAGAGTGCCACCAGCGCCAACGGCGCGGAGAAAATCGCGAGCCATACCCCCGTCGTCGGCACTTTTCCTTCGGAGACCGCGACCAGCGCATCCGTCGCCCACTTGAAGGTGAAGGGCATCGATACGGTCGCGAGTTTCGCTACCAGCAGCAGCAGAAACGCGATGAAAACGCGACGCTTCAAATCGGGGCGCGTCGACGGCCACATATGCGGCCACAGTCCAACGATGGTGGAGAAGAGAGTCGGACGGGTTACGGGATTTGCTTCTTTCATTCTCGAACTTTTTTTTCGCCGGCGCGGTTCTTCACCCAAAAATGCGGCGGGAGAGCGCCTTGCTGCCTATAAATCCGGCGCAGCCTAGCATGGCTGCCGGAACCGGGGCGGATCGTCGCAATTCTTGCATTTCGCGCCGGTAAGACGCTGCTGCATGTTATCTAGGTGTTCCTCCCACAGAATTCGAGTCCCTCCATGCGCCGTATAATCGCTTTGCTGCTGCCTGTGTTCGCTCTGATTACGGGGGCAGCTTCCGCACAAGAGACCGTCGCGCGGACCCCGCAGGGGGCGGCTGCGATCGAAGCCACGCAAAGCGAGAATGGCATACGGCTCACGATTTCGGTCGCGGGTGGGGAGCCGCAGGTTTTCGACGGCGTTGGCGAAGCGCTGGTGCCGCTTCGCGCTGGCAACCGCACCAACGCGGTGATCGCGCTCGATATAGACCGCGACGGCGTGGACGAGATTTTCGTCCGCACATCGGCACAGAACCGGGGCGTGCTGATCGTTTTTCGCTGGGACGCGGGTGCGCGCGAATATGCGCCGGTCACCTTCGCCGAGGACACCGGCGCACCGAAGCCTTACCTCTTCGTGCACTTGTCACAGCCGGTTCTGGTGAACGGCAACACGGTGGAAGCGAACCACGACAGCACCGACGGCGGCCGCAAGCGGCTCCGCGTATTCCGCTATCGCTGGAACGGCACCGGCTTCGAGCAAACCACGGATCATTGACCCCGCCTTGACGCGGCGGCACGGTGCCGCCACATCCACTCGCATGGCTGAAATCAAAAAAATCTGCGTCTATTGCGGCTCGTCGCCGGGCCGCGACGGACGCTTCATCGAAGACGCAAAAGCCTTCGGCGAAATCCTTGGGCGTGAAAAGATCGGTCTCGTGTTCGGCGGCGGCGGGGTCGGCCTGATGGGCACGGTCGCGCGCGCTGCACGCGACACGGGCAGCGAGGTCACCGGCATCATCCCGACGTTTCTCGTGAACCGCGAGCGGCCCGAAGCCGCCCATTCGACGCACACGATCGTCACCAAGGACATGCACGAGCGCAAGCACAAGATGTTCGAGCTTGCCGACGCCTTCGTGGCGCTTCCAGGCGGTATCGGCACGCTGGAAGAACTCGTCGAGCAACTCACCTGGATTCAACTCGGCCAGCACCAGAAGCCGGTTTTGATCCTGAACACGGAAGGCTTCTGGAATCCCCTGCTCGCGCTGCTCGGAAATTTCCGCGATCTGGGTTTCCTCGGCCAGCACGCGATCGACAATCTGCTGGTCGCAGACAAAGTCGAGGAGATTCTACCAAAGCTCAGGAATGCTGCAGCCCCCGTGACGCTATGGACGCTTCGCGAGAACCAGGGCGTCTCGGAGAATATGTAAGCTGCGGCTTACAGCGCGACGAAAGTCACGACTTCGATCTTGTTGCCGTCGAAATCGCGGATGAAGGCAGCGTAATAGTTCTCGCTGTAATGCGAACGGATGCCGGGAGCGCCGTCGTCGGTAGCGCCTAACTTCATTGCCGCCTCGTAGAATGTCTTGACCGCTTCGGCAGATTTAGCCCGCAAGCAGATATGCGTGCCGGAGTCGGCGGGCACCTTTGCCATGCCGGGACGCGCGTTCAGCCAGAATTCCGAATGCGGCTTGCCGCGGCGGCCAAAGCCCGAGGTCGCGGGCCGCGGATCGCGCAGCTCGTAATCGAGCGCCTCCAGTACTTCTTTATAAAAGGCGGTCGAGGCTTTCAGATCGCTGACACCGATGGAGATGTGGTCGATCATCGCTCTCTCCCTCCAAGATACCCAACTCGGATAAATCCGAGTTGGCTCAGACCGGCGCATTGCTCTTTAAGAGCTTCCAGGTGATCGAGTCGATCAGCGCCTGAAACGATGCGTCGATGATATTCGGCGAAACGCCGACCGTCGTCCACTGTTCGCCGTTTTCGTCGGTCGACTCGATCAAGACGCGGGTCACGGCACCGGTGCCGCCGTCGAGGATACGCACGCGGAAGTCGGTGAGCGTGAGCCCGTTGATATAGGACTGATACTTGCCGAGGTCTTTGCGCAGCGCCACGTCGAGCGCGTTGACCGGGCCGTTGCCCTCGCCTGCCGAGATCATGGTCTCGGCTCCGACACGCACCTTCACGGTCGCTTCGGCAACGGTGATGAGTTCGCCCTTCGCGTTGTAGCGGCGCTCGACGTTCACGTTGAAGCGCTCGACGTCGAAATAATCCGGCACCTTGCCGAGCATGCGGCGCGCGAGCAGCGCGAAAGACGCGTCCGCCGACTCGTAAGAGTAGCCGGCCGCCTCGCGGCGCTTCACTTCCTCGAGCAGATAACTCAGACGCGGATCGTTCTTGTCGGCAACGATGCCGAGACGCTCGAGCTCCGCAAGCACGTTCGACTTGCCGGCTTGATCGGAGACCGTGACCTTGCGGCGATTGCCGACCGACTCC
>JAKFYO010000128.1 GCA_021730825.1 Hyphomicrobiales bacterium | reverse complement strand
CTACAAGCTTTCGCTGCTGCCTTCCGGCGTCGTCCGTCCGAACAAGCTCGGCATGATCGGCAACGGCGTTGTGCTCGATCCGCACGCGCTGGTCTCTGAGATCGATCGCTTGACGGGGCAGGGCGTAGAAATTTCGCCGAAGAATTTGAAGGTCGCGGAGAATACTTCGCTGATCCTTTCGCTTCACCGCGAGCTCGACGGATTGCGCGAAGGCGCGGGGCCGGGTCTCAAAATCGGCACCACCAAGCGCGGCATTGGCCCGGCTTACGAAGACAAGGTCGGGCGCCGCGCGATCCGGCTCATGGATCTTGCCGAGCCCGCGACATTAGACGCGAAACTCGACCGGCTGCTCGATCATCACAACGCAATCCGCCGCGGTTTGAAGCTGGATGAAGTGAAGCGCGAAGTGTTGCGTGATGAATTGCTCTCCGTTGCGCCGCGCGTACTGCCGTTCATGGATCGTGTGTGGCACTTGCTCGACGAAGCGCGCCGCCGCGGCGACCGGATTCTGTTCGAGGGCGCGCAAGGCGCGCTGCTCGACGTCGATCACGGCACCTATCCGTTCGTGACTTCCTCGAACACGGTGGCGGCGCAGGCTGCGACCGGCTCAGGCTTAGGCCCGAACGCGGTCGGCTACGTGCTCGGCATTACCAAGGCTTACACCACCCGCGTGGGCGAAGGGCCGTTTCCGACCGAACTGAAAGACGAGATCGGGAAAAGGCTTGGCGAACGCGGCCACGAATTTGGAACCGTCACGGGGCGTCCGCGCCGCTGCGGCTGGTTCGATGCCGTACTTGTACGCCAGTCCGTCCGCACCGGAGGTATTCAGGGCATCGCACTGACCAAACTCGATGTGCTGGATGGTCTGAACCCGCTGAAGGTTTGCGTAGGGTATCGCCTTAAGGGCCACGATATGGATTACTTGCCGGCGAGCCAGGGCGCGCAGGCGCAGGTCGAGCCGGTCTATGAGGAAATCGAGGGCTGGCAGTCTTCGACCCGTGGTGCGCGCTCCTGGGCGGATTTGCCTGCGGCGGCGGTCAAATATGTCCGGAGAATTGAGGAATTGATCGACTGCCCGGTGGCGCTGGTTTCGACCAGCCCCGAGCGCGAGGACACGATTCTGGTCCAAAATCCGTTTCAATCATAAGGCAACGATTTCTAGAGTAATGCGTTGAGATAACCGGGGCCAATGACCGATTACCGTCCACTTTTAGCGCGAGCGATTGCGGCACTCGACCCGAATACGGGCGAAGCGCGCCGCGCGGTTTATGACCGCGCGCGCACGGCGCTGGTCAATCAGCTCCGCGGCATGAACCCGCCGCTCGCCGAAGCCGACATCACCCGCCAGCGGCTTGCGCTCGAAGATGCGATCCGCAAGGTGGAAGGCGAGGCGACGGCCGCGCCGGCGCCAAATGCTGGCGCCCAGACGCAGTCCCGGCCCAATATACCGCCGCCGCCACGCCCTGCTCCGCAGGCGCCTCGCTCTGCGCCGCTGCCTACTCGCACCGCGCCACTTCCGCAGCCGCGCACGCAGACTGAAGTGCGCGGCGAACAAGCCGCGCCCATGGACGAGCAGGAGCCGTTCGAACCCGTGCAAGCGCCTCCGTCGCGCGATCCGCGGATGCAACGCAACGGCGGGCGTCCCGATCCGCGGGAACAGTCTCAGCCGCGTCAGGAGCCCTCGCTTCGTCCGCGCGGTGCACGCGGCCGCGCCGATTATGTGCGCGACGACGCGCGCCGCGCCTCGCGCACCCGGCTCGTCGTATTCGGAATCATCTTTGTGTTGATGCTGCTCGCGAGCGCGGTCGGCTACGTGCATCGCGACCGCATTCTTTCGCTGGTTGCCGGCAATTTACCGGGCGGGCAGCAGGAAGAAACGCCCGCACCATCGCCGAACAAGGCGAACGATCGCGTTCCGCAGCAGCAAACCCAACAGCAGCCGCCTGCGCCGCTCTCGCCGACGCAACAGCAGCCCGTTGGCGCCGGTAATCGCGCAATCCTGTTCGAAGAAAATCCCGGCACGCAGCAGTTCACGGCCATTAACGGCACCGTGACCTGGCGGACCGAAACCGTAAGCCCCGGACCCGGCCGTTCTCCCGAACTCGGCGTGCGTGCGGAAGTCGATATTCCCGAACGCAAAATGAAAGTCGTGTTCTCGGTACGCCGTAATCCGGAGGGCTCCAGCTCCGCGAGCCATTATGTCGAGATTCAATTTTCCGGAAGCGACGGCTTCGGCGGCATCGCGCAAGTGCCGGTCATTCGTCTCAAGAATAACGAAAACGCGCAGGGCTTTCCGCTTGCCGGCATCAGCATCCGCATCGTGCAGGGCCTGTTCCTGATCGGTCTCTCCGCGGTCGATACCGATCGCGACCGCAATCTGCAGGCACTGCGCACGCAGCCGTGGATCGATATTCCCTTTGTCTATGACAACGGCCGCCGCAGCGTGATCGCCTTCGAAAAGGGACCGGCCGGCGAGAAGGCGATGGCGGAAGCCTTCGCAGCCTGGGGCGGCTAAGTATTTAATTCCAGAATCGAAAAGGCCGGGTTTTCACCCGGCCTTTTTTATTTGCTTGGAGCTTGCGCTTACATCGCGGGCAGGGCCGCCGCCGGCGCTTCGATCTTGCGCATGCCGTCGACGACAGCCTTCTGCACCTTCTCGAATGCGCGCACCTCGATCTGCCGCACGCGTTCGCGCGACACGCCGAATTCCTCGGCGAGTTGTTCGAGTGTGATCGGGTCGTCGGCGAGGCGGCGTGCCTCGAAGATGCGGCGCTCGCGTTCGTTCAGTACCTCGAGCGCGCCTTGCAGCGCCTGATGGCGGTTCGACTTCTCTTCGCTTGCGACGAGAACGCTTTCCTGGCTGTCGCTGTCATCGACCAGCCAGTCCTGCCACTCGCCGGTTTCGGAGTCCGCGCGGATCGGCGCGTTCAGCGAGGCGTCGCCGCCGAGGCGCCGGTTCATGGAGATCACTTCGGCTTCGGTGACGCCGAGTTTGGTTGCGATCTGCTTTACGTGCTCAGGCGTCATCTCGCCTTCTTCAAGCGCCGAAATTTTGCTTTTGGTTTTGCGAAGATTGAAGAACAGGCGCTTCTGCGCCGCGGTGGTGCCCATCTTCACGAGCGACCACGAACGCAGAATGTATTCTTGAATCGAGGCGCGGATCCACCACATGGCATAAGTGGCGAGACGGAAGCCCTTGTCGGGCTCGAACCGCTTCACCGCCTGCATGAGGCCGACATTGCCTTCGGAGATGACTTCGCCGATCGGCAGGCCATAGCCGCGATAGCCCATCGCGATTTTCGCGACGAGGCGAAGATGGGACGTGACGAGCTGATGCGCGGCGTCGCGGTCGTCGTGTTCGCGCCAGCGCTTCGCAAGCATGAATTCCTGCTGCGGCTCGAGCATCGGAAACTTGCGGATTTCGGAGAGATAGTGCGACAGGCCGCCTTCGGCGATGGCGGGCAGATTGCCGGTAGCTGTACGGGCCATTGAAGTCCCTTCTTTCTCGGCCCCCGTTTCGGCGGGCCGTCCCGCCGCTGCTCCAGATGAGCCAGCGGCAACTGACAAATATAGGAACGCACTTGGCAGCTTTAAGGTGCCGCAAATGAAATTTTTTTAATCCGGCTTCCGTAGCGGCTCAGGCCTTTTTGAAAGATTTCTCCAGCACGGCCAGTTCTTTCGGCAACTTACTTTCAAACGAAAGCAATTTCCCCGTCGTGGGATGTGAAAAGGCGAGCCGGAAAGCGTGTAGCGCCTGCCGGTTCAGGGCCGTCAGCGCGGCTTGCGCCTTCTGCGGCAGCAATGCCGCCTTCGACTGAAAGCCCGCGCCATACACGGAGTCCCCCAAAAGCGGGTGCCCGGCGCGGGCGAGATGCACGCGGATCTGGTGCGTGCGTCCCGTCTCCAATTCGCATTCGATCATGCTCGCCACCGGCTTGCCGTCGGCGCCGAGATACTTCCGCAAGACCTCGTAATGCGTGACGGCTTCCTTGCCGCCCTTGCGCACCGCCATTTTTACGCGCGAGCGCGGGTCGCGCGCGATCGGGGCATCGACGGTGCCGCGCTCGGGCTTCGGCACGCCCCATGCAAACGCGAGATAGCCGCGCGATAAATCTCCAGTGCGGCCGTGATCGGCGAATTGCGCGGAGAGCGAGCGATGCGCCTTGTCGTTCTTCGCGACGACCAGGAGCCCGCTGGTGTCCTTATCAAGCCGGTGCACGATGCCCGGCCGCTTCTCGCCGCCGATGCCGGAGAGCGAAGCGCCGCAATGCGCGATCAGTGCGTTGACTAACGTGCCGGAGCGGTTGCCGGCCGCGGGATGCACGACCAGGCCCGCGGGCTTGTCGAGTACGATCAAATCTTTGTCTTCATAGACGATGTCGAGCGGGATTTTTTCGCCCGACGGTTTCGCAGGTTCGGCTTCGGGTATTTCGACGGTGATCTCGTCGCCTGCGTTGACCCTGTATTCGGGGTCTTTTACTGTCCGCCCGCTCACTTCGACTTCGCCTTCGAGGATCAGCGCTTTCAGCCGCGTGCGGCTCAGCTCGCTGATTTTGCCCGCAAGAAAGCGGTCGAGGCGCACGCCTTTATCCTCCGCGCTCGCGGAAACCTCGAAACGCTGACCGGCTGAATCCGTCATGGCTACCAAGAAAAAGAATCCATCTTCCGACACTAGCGAAGTTGCGCTCGATCCGCAGCAGGAGGCGATGGTCCGTAAGCTGAAGCGGATGGCGGTGTTTTCGTCGGTCCTGATGATCGGCGGCTTTCTCGCAGTGTTTGGCGTGATTGCCTATAGGCTTTCGAACGCTCCGGCGCCGCAGGCAGCCAGCATTCCTGCGATCACCAATGCGCTGCCGAAAGGCTCGCGCGTCGTTTCGACCGCGGTGAACGACGGGCGGATCGTGGTCACGATCGAGCGCGAGGGCGTGACCGAAATGCGCGTGTTCGATCTTTCGACCTTGCAGTTGCGCGGCACGTTACGGTTAGAGCCGCAATAATTCATGGACCTGATCGTCTTTCTTGCCGTGCTCGCGGGTGCCGCGATGCACGCAAGCTGGAACGCGCTCGTTAAAACCGGTCTCGACCGTACCACCTCGATTTTCCTGCTCGCCTTCATTCAAGGAATTATCTGCCTCGCGCTGCTGCCGTTCTTCGAGGTTCCGCTGGCGGCGAGCTGGCCGTGGATTTTTGTCTCGGCCTTTCTTCACAGCGGCTACAAGATTTTCCTGATCCGCGCCTATGAACACGGCGATCTTTCGCTGGTCTATCCGCTCGCGCGCGGTAGTGCGCCGCTGATCGTGGCGCTTGCCGGCATTTTCGTGCTTGCCGAAAGCATGACGGTAATGAAGTTCGCGGCGGTCTGCGCGATCGGTCTTGGCGTCATGCTGATGTCTTCGAAATTTGGCTCCGGCGAAGCGATGCCTAGAGCGGCCTTGCTGTTCGCGCTCGGCACCGCGCTCTTCACCGCGAGCTACACGCTGGTGGATGGCGTGGGCGCGCGTATTTCCGGCACCGCTTCCGGCTTCACGCTCTGGATGTTCGTGAGCGACGGCATCCTGATGACGATCTACGCGCTCTTCGTGCGCGGCCGCGGTTTGCTCTCCACCGTTCGCGGCAATCTCCTGAGCGGCACCGCCGCCGGTGCGCTCTCGCTTGGCTCCTACTGGATCGCGATCTGGGCTTTTACGCTCGCTCCCATCGCGCTGGTCGCGGCACTGCGCGAAACCAGTGTGCTGTTTGCAATGCTGATCGCGGTGTTCTGGCTTGGCGAGAAAGCGAATATGCAGCGCTGGTTTGCGGCGGCGCTCATCCTTGTTGGTATCGTCTTGATGAGGTTTTAGCGCGTGACCTTGCTTGCGCCGCCCGCGCGCTGCTAGAAGTCAGTCAACGCTCCCTTCGTCTAGCGGTTAGGACGCGGCCCTCTCAAGGCTGAAACACGGGTTCGATTCCCGTAGGGAGCGCCAATCCCCACCAAATTTCGTAAATCGAATTGCAAGCAGGTGCAGGCGCCTGCACACTCTCTTCCCCGAGAGTTGGGCTGCATGAGCGCTTCTAAAATCAATTCCACCTTCGACTGGATTGAGCGGATCGACACGGCGCAAACGCCCGGCGAACTGATCGCAGAGCTTGCCAAGGCTGCCGCGCAATTCGGTTTCGATGCGGTCGCGATCGCCGCTTTCCCGCATCCGGATATTCCTTTCGAGCAGCGCGTGCTTGCGCACCATTGGCCGAATGGATGGTTCGAACATTACATGTCGCAGAACTATATCGAAGCCGATCCTGTGTTCCGTCACTCGAAGACTGCGCTTCGCCCGTTCGAGTGGTCGGAAGCGCGCTACGAGAAGAAATCGAAATTCGCGCAGGTGATGAACGAGGCCGCAGAATTCGGATTTTCGACCGGTTTCTGCGTGCCGACGCTGACACCGTCCGGTCCGGTCAACGTTGCGTTTGGCGGGAGCAGGAGCGAGCTTTCGCGCGAGGAAAAGGGAATGCTTCATCTCCTTGCAAATTATGCGCAGTATCGCATCACCGAATTGCTAGCCGGAAAAATAAAAAGCGTCGCAGAAGTTTTGCATCTCTCGCCGCGAGAGCGGGAGGTATTGCAATGGTGCGCCGAGGGCAAAACCAGCGAAGGTATCGCGGAGGCGCTCGGCATCAGTACCCATACGGTGCTGACTCATATCGGCGGCGCTTGCCGCAAACTCGGCACCCGTTCGCGGACGGCAGCGGTCGCAAAAGCGATGAATGCGGGGCTGATCAAGCTGGCTCCCTAGTTTCAGGGATAGGCGAGGGCGGTCCGTTCGCAGACTGTGCATCCCGGAAGATTCGCCGGGACACTCATGAATTACCCGCAAGCCATCGAGCACGCGATTGCGCTTCGCCTTCGCGTCAAGAACGAATCCGACCAAGAGCGCAGACAGAAGCTGCTTGAGCTCGCGCAAGACTGGGAAGTGTGGGCGGATTATTGCCGCGAGAAAGCGGCGAAGGGCGAAGTAGCCGATCCTGCGAATATCCCGGCCGAGGATATAGAAGATATATAAGAACGCGCCGCGCGAGCATTCACCCGCGCGGCACGAATTCATCAGACAATCTTCACCGACATATCCGGCAGGCCTTCGATCTTGCACAGGATCACGTCGCCTTTGACGACCGGGCCGACGTTCTCCGGCGTGCCGGAATAGATGATGTCGCCGGCGGCAAGCTCGAAGGCGGTCGAAAGCTGCGCGATCTGCTCTGCGACCGACCAGATCATGTGCGTCAGATTAGAGTTCTGCTTCACCTGATCGTTCACGCTAAGCGAGATTGCGCCTTTCGCAAAGTGGCCGACCCGTTCGACTTTATGAATCGGACCGATCGGCGCCGACTGGTCGAAGCTCTTGCCGATTTCCCAAGGCTTCTTTTCGTCGCCGAGTTTGCGCTGCAGGTCGCGTCGCGTCATGTCGAGGCCGACGGCGTAACCGAACACATGGTCGAGCGCTTTTTCGGCAGGGATATTCTTGCCGCCGGATTTCAGCGCGGCGACGAGTTCGACCTCGTAGTGATAGTTTTTCGTGAGCGACGGATAGGGATGATCGGCGACCGTCTTCACCGCCACGTTCTGAATGGCGTCGGTCGGCTTCTGGAAGAAGAAGGGCGGCTCGCGCGTGGGGTCGGAGCCCATCTCGCGCGCGTGTGCCGCGTAATTGCGGCCGATGCAGTAAATGCGGCGGACCTGAAATTGCTCGTCGCTGCCGACGATCGGAATGTAGGTCGCTTTCACCTGAAACGGTGTTTTGACCTGCGCTTGCGCTGGTGTCGTGGCTGCTAATGCGAGTCCGGCACCGGCTACGGCTGCTGATTTAAAGATGTCACGGCGGTTCGGAGTCATGGCGTTCTCCTGATGATCCGGAATTGCCTTCCCTGGTTCTCTCGCTTGTTTTTTCTCGTTCGCTCTCCCTTGGGCCGTTGCCGGCTTCTTGTCGGACGAGAGCCTGTCACGGGCCGGGAGGCTTCGCTACTCGCGCGCTTGTTGCGGATGCGAAAGCCCCTGTCATTGTTGGCAAAATGACGTTGGATAAGTGGGATAGCCAACACAAGGCGTTGCCGCAATTCATGGCTTGTGCGGCTGCATAACATCGGGCACCCAATAGCCCGCATGCCGATCTCAAGCAGCTTTGTTGTCCGGTCCACGATCCTTCTTCTGGGCGTAGGCTTCCTTACCCTCTTCGGAATCGTGGCCACCACCATCTGGCTCGGCGAGCGTGCGCAGCACTCCTTCAATGAAGTGATCGAAGCGCGCGAAACGCGGACCGCGGCGGTAGAGCTTCGCGCCGCATTGCAGACTGCGGAGTCGAGCCAGCGCGGTTTCATCATCACCGGCAACGAGATTTATCTCGCGCCTTACGACAACGCGAAGTCGCAGTCGCTGCGGCGGCTGGAAACGCTGACGCGGCTGCTCGCGCGCAATGCCGATGCGGTGGCGCTACTCAAGCGTCTCAGCGAGGCGGCGAACGAAAAGCTGAAAGAGCTCGACGACACCATTGCACTGAAGGGCGCCATGCGTGACCAGGATGCGCTTGCGATGATGCAGACGAACCGCGGCAAGGCAGTGATGGATGAGATCAATCTCTTCCTCTCCGGCATCATTCTGCGCACCGACGAGCGCTTGACGGAAGCGGTCAGCGAACAGCGCACCAACGCCGGCTGGCTGCGCTGGGTATCCATTCTCGGCGGTCTATTGATTGTCGGAGTTGTCGGCGGTGTCACGCTTGTCACGTTGCAGTATGCGCGCGAGATCGCGGTTGCACGCGACCAACTCAATTCGCTGAATGCAAGTCTCGAAGAGCGGGTAAAACTGCGCACCGCCGATCTTGCGCGTGCGCGCGACCGCGCCGAAGTTCTGGTGCAGGAAGTCAACCATCGCGTTGCCAATAGCCTTGCGATGGTGATTTCCATGATGCAGTTGCAGGCGCGGACGCTGAGCGACCAAAGCGCGAAGAATGCCTTCGCGGAAGTGGAGGCGCGCATTTATGCGATCGCAACCGTGCACAAGCGCCTCTACAGTTCGAAAGATGCGCGCGTCGTCGATCTCGATGAATATCTCGCGGCAATCCTCGATCATCTGGAGGTCACGATGCGCAACGAAGGCAAGGGGGCCTCGCTGCGCTACACCATCGAGCCTTTGAAGCTTTCGACCGACGCCAGCGTCAATCTCGGCGTGGTCGTGACGGAGCTTGTGACGAACGCCTTCAAGTACGCTTATCCGAACGGCAACGGCGAGGTGCGTGTGCGGCTCGCGAGCCTCCCCGAAAGCAAAGTCGAGTTAACGGTCGAGGACGATGGGGTCGGCCGCAGCGGCGATGCTGTAAAGGGCACTGGCCTCGGCACCCGCATCGTGCAGGCGATGGCGTCGAGCCTGGAGGCCACGGTTGAATATCTGGCGCGGACGCCCGGTACTACGGCGCGGTTGATTTTTCCGCTGAAGCAGGCAGCCTGACCTTTCGCGTGTGAACCGGGGGCGGAGATGACTTGCAGACGCAGCAGAATGCGAGAGCGCGTGGGCTTGCCCGCGCTGTTTTTGGCATGCGCGCTGTCGGGGGCAGCGCTCGCACAGGACGGCCCGCCCGGAATTGTCATGCCGGTCGTTCTGCCGCCGTTCGATCCGGCAGCACCTTCCTGCAGTCCGCCGCCGGGGTTGCAGAAAATTCTTACCTTCGCGCAGGACAACGAGCGCCAGTTCATGCAGGGCGTGGCGCGCGGATTGTCGGAGGCGGCAAAGAAACGCGGTCTCGAATTTCGCGTGGCGCTCGCCAATAACGATCCGAAAAAGATGGTCGAGCAGGTGCAGGCGCTGCTTCTGGAGAAAGCGGGCGCGGTGGTCGCGGCACCCGTGCATCCGCCTTCGCTCGCCCGAAGTTTGCAGCAGATGATCTGGTCCGGTGCCTATGTCGGCACAGTGGTGCCGCCGCCTGCGATCACAATCCTGAACGCGCCGCAGTATCTGACAGGCAAGGTACTCGCTGAAGCTGCAAAGGCTTACATTCGCGACAATCTGAAGGGCAAGGCGAATGTCGTGCTGCTCACGCATGACAGTTTGCAATTTCTGTCGCCGCGCTTCGCTGCGATGCGCGATGTGCTGCAGGCAATGCCGGGCGTTACCATCGTCGCCGATATCTCGCCGCTGACCGTGAACAAGGAAGGCGGGCTCATGCTGATGCGGACCATTCTGCTTGCGCACCCGCAGGTCGATGTCGTGCTCGGGGCCGATACGGTCGTGCTCGGCGCGCTACAGGCGCTGCGCGAAACGAAAAAGGCGCGGCCTGACCAGTTTCTGGGCGGCATCGACGGCGAACCGGAAGCCGTCGCCGAAATAAAATCCGGCACCAGTCCCTACAAGGCAAGCGTAAGTCTCAACTCGACTGCCTTCGGCTACGCGCACGGGCAGAACGCCGCCGACTGGCTCGAGGGCAAAAGCGTTCCGCAGGCGATGGATGTACTGCCGAGCCTGCTCACGCGCGAGAACATCGCGCAGTACGAAGCGGACTTTACCGACCCGGCCGCGGTCTATGCGGACCCGAAACGCCGCGATGCCTATCTGAAATTCTACGGCAACATCTGTTACGACACCCGCGACCGCTACCTGAACTTCCCGTGGTCGTCGGAGCGGAAATAGCCGCAAGCCGGCGCACCAGCCGGTTGTGTGGAAAAATTCTCTACTTACTGAGTGCAACCGGCAGATGAATCTTCACGCTTCGCACTAGCGCTGCCGCAAAGGCGTTCCTAGATCGCGCAATCGCCCGATTCCGGGTTGGGAGAGCGCTTTCATGAACGTCGCCGTCAGTCCGCGCGAAGAAACGATCACGCTGAAGCAGGCCAAGAAGCTCGTGCAGTGCATGGCGGGCGAGCAGAGCTTTCTTCTCCTTTCGCCGCCGGGCGTCGGCAAATCCGAAATGGTCTATCAGGCGGCGGCCGAAGCCGGGCTGCCGTGCCGCTCGCTGCTCGGCACGCAGATCGCGCCGGAAGACGTCTCCGGTATCCCGCGCATCATCGGCGAGCGTTCGGTGTTCTGCCCGCCGCGCGTACTGCTCCCGGAGAATCCGGAGCCGTTCTGTCTTTTCCTCGATGAGCTTCCGGCCTGCGCGCCGGACGTACAGAAGGCTTTCTATTCCCTTCTGTTAGAGCGCCGGCTCGGCGAACACGCGTTACCCCAAGGCACGTGGGTCGTCGCAGCCGGCAATCGCATGCAGGATCGGGCGCTGGTTCGCGCCATGAGTTCTGCGCTCGTGAACCGCGTCACGATCCTGCATTTGCGCGTGGACGCATCCGAATGGCTCGCCTGGGCCGCCAAGAACTCGATCCGCGAGGATGTGCGGGCCTTCGTCTCTTATATGCCGGACGCGCTGATGCGCGCGGTGCCCGCTGAGCCTACGCCGTTCTCGACGCCGCGCGCATGGTCGCTGCTCTCGAACGCGCTCGACATGGCGGAGGCGTCGGGCATTCTGAATAACGAGACGCGCCGCGCACTCGCCTTCGGGCGTTTGTCGGCAGAAGACGCCGCCGTGTTCTGCGCGCTTGCGGAAGAATCGATCGGCAAGATGCGTCCGATCGAGGACTACATCGGCGCGCCGGATCTTTTGCCCAAGACCGACGCCGCGCGCTGGTTCATCCTGAACTGCATCCGCCAGAACGTGCGCGAAGGAAAGCTCGCGCACCTGAAGCCGAAGGTGGTGAACCGTTTCCTCGGCAGTCTCACGCCGGAGAGCCAGCTTACGTTACTCACCGAACTCGTGGAGCAGTGGGGTTCGCTCGGCGCGGACAAGTCCATGCTGAAGCTACTCAAGGAAGTCACGACGATATGAGGCCAGTTCCTTCTCCGGAGGAGACGCTCGCGCGCATCGAGCGCGGGCTGCGCATGGTGACGGTGCCGATGCCGCATCTCGCGGGACTGGCGGCGGCCGTGCGCTGCTCGATCGACGATCGCGTGCCGACCATGGGCGTATTCGCCTCCGGCCGCATGATCGCGAACCGGCAGTTCGTCGCAAAGCTGAAAGAGAACGAGCTTGTCTTCGTGCTTGCCCATGAGCTTCTGCATCTCGCGCTGCGCACGCACGACCGTGCCAAGGGCTCGGGCCGGCTCGAGTTCAACTATGCGCACGACTACATCATCAACGACATTCTGCGCGCGGAGCTTGGTTTCACGCATGTGCCGGCGGGCGGTCTCGACATGCCGGGCGCCAAGGAAAAATCCGCAGAACGCATCGTGCTCGAGATGCGCAAGGACGGCGACAAGATGCAGTCGAAGACGAGCGTCTGGGACGGGCAGGAGGTTTCCGCGCGCGGCGCACTGAACGGGCCGGAGCAAGGACGCCAGCGCGCCGACGACGCCGGCGATGTCATGGACGAAGTGACGGAACGTCAACTCTTCCCGGAGTGCAAAGGCAAGCAGGCCGACCAGATCAAGCATGTCGTGAAGGAAGCGGCGAAGTCGGCCGCGCTCGGGCGTGCGATGGGTGCCATGAAAGGCCGCGGTGCCGATACCGGCGACGTGACCCAAACGATCATGGCGCTGCGCGGCATGTACAAGACGCCCTGGGAAGTAGCGCTCCAGAAATGGATCGAGTCGGTCGCACCCGGCGAGCGGACTTACTTACGTCCGTCGCGGCGCGAGGTGGCGGGAGGCGATGTCGTGCTCGCGGGCCGCAAGCGCGAATCCTGGATGCTCAACATCGTGCTCGATACTTCGGGTTCGATGAGCGAGGAAATTTCGCCCGCGCTCGGCGCGATTGCGGATTTCTGCGAACGGCTTTCCGTCGATGAAATCCGTCTCGTGCAGTGCGACGCGGCTGTTACGAACGACGAACTGCTCTCGCCCGAAGCGCTCGCAAATTATCAGGTCTCGGGCTTCGGCGGCAGCGATCTCACGCCCGCGATGCGCGAGATGGCAGAAGACGGCCGCGTGACGGCGGTACTCGTGATTACGGACGGCGACATCGCGTTTCCGCCTGAAGAGATGCCTTACGACGTGCTCTGGGTTTTGACCCCGAGCGCTTCCATCAATTTCCGCCCGCCTTATGGGCACATCATCCGGATGCAGGGAGGCCGCACATGAAAGTCGTGCAGGAACTAGTCACCTATTTCGACCGCCGCGGCGAGCTTTCGCCGAAGCAGCTTCGTGCGCTCCTGGATCAGGGTTTTCTCGCCGCCGAAGCGCCGCCGAACATGCTGGAGCTCTGCCACGACATCGGCGCGAATTATTATTTCCGCGTGCGGGGGGACACCGAAGGCCAGGCCTGGGGATCAGGCCCATATACGGGCGACTCTTCGCTTGCGTTGGCCGCCGTCCACGCGGGCCTCGTGAAACCCAACGACACGGCAGTGGTGAAGGTCACGGTGGTCGATCCGATCGCGAAATATCCGGGCAGCATCCGTAATAACGTGAAGACGCACGATTTCGGGCGCTACGGGACGGCGTTCAAGCTGTCAGCGATCTAAACAAAAACGCCCGCTGGATCGATGTCGGGTTTACCCGACATCGATAAATTAAAAAACCCAAGTCGGATAAATCCGACTTGGGTTGCGGGCGTTTCGTTTCGAAGCGACTGCGCTTAATTGCCGTCGGCGCTGTTGCGCTTGATGTCCATGCCGTGGGCGCGCTTGTAGGACTGGATGTCCTTGAACTTGCCGTCGGCGGAGCGCACTGCGTAGAGCTTCTTGCCTTTGGAGCTGTAGAGCACCGTGCGGCGGCCCTTCTTGCGCTTCGCTTTTCTCTTCTTCGCTTTCGCTTTGGTTTTTTTCTTCTTGGCTTTCGCCTTCTTCGCTTTTTTCCGCTTCTTTGCCATATCCGTTCCCCTTATCAAATGCCGCTAATCGGATAGCGGACATTAGCGCGCGCCGGAAATTTTTCGTCAATGGGCAAATCGTGCGCTCCCCAATTCGGTGCGGCTCGTTTGGCAATGCAGCCACGCTGACGCATACTCACCTGCATCAACATAAAAACAGTTCGCAGGGAGCCTCGTTGAATCGCCATGTCCGCAAATGAAAACCGCCGCATCGTCCTTGCCTCGCGTCCCGAAGGCGAGCCGAAGCCCGAACACTTCCGGCTGGAAAGTGTAGCGATTCCAACGCCGAAAGACGGCGAAGTGCTGTTGCGTAATCTCTGGCTGTCGCTCGACCCCTATATGCGCGGACGCATGAGTGCTGCGAAATCCTATGCGAAGCCGGTCGAGATCGGCGAGCCGATGGTAGCGGGCACCGTCAGCGAAGTCGTCAAATCCAACCGGCCCGAATATGTGCCAGGCGACATCGTGCTCTCCTATAC
>JAKFYO010000059.1 GCA_021730825.1 Hyphomicrobiales bacterium | reverse complement strand
TTTTGCGCGCAGATCGTTTATTCGTTCTACGCAACTTTGATCAAAAGCCGCCCCAACATTCACCCGGTTTCGTTCCTCGCCTTCACCATCGGCGTCGGCGCGGTTTTGTTGACGCCGATCTATGCCGCAGAGATCGCGATGGGGCTAACCTTCACGCTGGACACGAAGGCGTTCCTGATCCTCGCCTACATCACGGTGTTTCCGTCGTTGTTGGCTTATTTGTTCTTCAATCGCGGAATCGAACTGGTCGGCCCCAATCGCGCCGCGCCGTTTTATCATCTGATTCCGATTTTCGGTTCGGTGCTCGCGATCGTTTTCCTGGGCGAGCGTCCCGAACTCTTCCACGCCGCGGGCTATGTCTGCGTGCTCGCGGGAATATTTATCGGGACGCAGTCATCTCGGGTTCACCCGAGATGACAATTTGATAAGCCCAAGTCGGCTATAGCCGACTTGGGTACGCTACGCGCCCCGATAAAACTTAAAACACCAGCGGCTTCACGCGCTGCACCAGCGGCAGCTTGGTGATCTTCGCAAGCACCTCGTCCGGTGCAACGCTGTCGATATGAACGAGCGCGATCGCGTCGCCACCCGGTTCGGTGCGGCCGAAATGCATGGTCGCGATATTGATCCCGGCGTCGCCAAGCGTCGAGGCAAAACGCCCGATGAAGCCCGGCTTGTCCTGGTTGGTGACATAAATCATCGAAGAACCGAATTCCGCGTCCATGCGGATACCCTTGATGTTCACGATGCGCGGACGGCCGTCTGCATAGACGGTGCCGGAGATGTCACGGGTCTGGGTTTCGGTCGTCACTGAAACCGTAATCAGGCTGTCGTAGTCGCCAACTGCCTCACGCGTCGTCTCCTCGACGATGATGCCGCGCTCTTTCGCAATCGCCGGCGCCGACACCACATTGATATCGCGCAGCATCGGACGCAGCAGACCCGCGACCGCCGCGGCCGTCATCGCCTTGATCTTCATGCTCGAAACAGACCCTGCGTAGGTGATCTGTACGCGCTTGATGCCGGTCTCAGTCAACTGGCCCGCGAACGAGCCGAGCTTCTCGGCAAGCTCGATATAGGGGCGCAGTTTCGGCGCTTCCTCCGCCGTGATCGAGGGGAAGTTGACGGCGTTCGAGATCGCGCCGCGCACGAGGTAGTCCGACATCTGCTCCGCGACCTGCAGCGCGACATTCTCCTGTGCTTCTGAGGTCGAAGCGCCGAGATGCGGCGTACACACCACGTTCGGATGACCGAACAGCGCGTTCTCGGTCGCGGGCTCGGTCACGAACACGTCGAAACCGGCACCGGCAACATGGCCTGAGTCCAGCGCCGCACGCAGCGCCTTCTCGTCGACGAGGCCGCCACGCGCGCAGTTGATGATGCGAACGCCCTTCTTGCACTTCGCGAGCGCCGCAGCGTCCAGGATATTCTTGGTCTTGTCGGTAAGCGGCGTATGGAAGGTGATGAAGTCCGAACGCGCCAGAAGATCGTCAAGTTCGACTTTCTCCACACCGAGGTCGAGCGCCCTTTCAGGGGAAAGGAACGGATCGAACGCGATCACTTTCATGCGCAGGCCGATGGCGCGGTCGGCGACGATCGAACCGATGTTACCGCAGCCGATGACGCCGAGCGTCTTGTTGGTGATTTCAACGCCGTTGAAGCGGTTCTTTTCCCACTTGCCCGCCTGCGTCGAAGCATCCGCTGCCGGAATCTGGCGCGCGAGCGCGAACATCAGCGCAATCGCGTGTTCCGCGGTCGTGATCGAGTTGCCGAACGGCGTATTCATCACGATCACGCCCTTGGCGGTCGCAGCCGGGATTTCGACGTTATCGACGCCGATGCCGGCGCGGCCCACCACTTTAAGCTTCTTCGCGGCTTCGAGCACCTTCGCGGTGACCTTGGTCGCCGAGCGGATAGCGATGCCGTCATAGTCGCCGATGATCTTGATCAGCTCGTCGCGATCGAGGCCGACTTTCACGTCGGTCTCGACACCGCGATCCTTGAAAATCTGCACGGCGGTCGGAGAAAGTTTGTCTGCGATCAGAACGCGGGGTGCCATGTCGGCCTCCAGCTATGAGAAACGGGAAAAAGTGAAAAAGCGGAGGGAAGACGACTTACGCCGCCTTCGCCTGTTGAGCTTTGGCCTGCGCGAAAGCCCAATCGAGCCAGGGCGTCAGTGCTTCGAGGTCGGAAGCCTCTATTGTTGCACCGGCCCAAATGCGAAGACCCGGAGGCGCATCGCGGTAATGGCCGATATCGAGTGCCACGTTCTCTTTTTCGAGCAGTGACGCGAGCGACTTCGCAAACGCATTCTGCGCATCGGCGGAAAGCGCCTTGATCGCCGGATCGACGACCTCGAAGCAGACCGAAGTATTCGAACGCTCGGCGTCTTTCTTCGCCAAGAAATCGACCCACGGCGTCTTCGCAACCCAGTTCGCGAGCACGGCGAAGTTCTTGTCCGCGCGCGCCTGCAAGCCTTTCAGGCCGCCGACCGATTTCGCCCATTCGAGCGCGTCAACGTAGTCTTCGACGCAGAGCATCGACGGCGTGTTCGTCGTCTCGCCTTCGAAGATGCCGGCAATCAGCTTGCCGCCTTTGGTCATGCGGAAGATTTTCGGCATCGGCCAAGCGGGCGTGTAGCTCTCGAGGCGCTCGACCGCGCGAGGCGAGAGAATAAGCATGCCGTGGGCGGCTTCACCGCCGAGCACCTTCTGCCAGGAGTAGGTCACGACATCGAGCTTGGAGAAATCGAGGTTCTGCGCGAACGCGGCCGACGTCGCGTCGCAGATCGTGAGACCTTCGCGGTTCGCCGGAATCCAGTCGCCGTTCGGAACGCGCACGCCCGAGGTCGTGCCGTTCCAGGTGAAGATTACGTCGTTCTTGAAATCGACCTTCGCGAGATCGGGCAGTTCGCCATAGGGCGCCTTCGTGACCTTCGCGTCTTTGAGTTTGAGTTGCTTCACGACGTCGGTCGCCCAGCCTTCGCCGAACGATTCCCACGTGAGAACCTCGACGCCGCGTGCGCCCAAGAGCGACCATAGCGCCATTTCCACGGCACCCGTGTCGGAGGCCGGCACGATGCCGATCAGGTAATTGGCGGGAACGCCCAGCACTTCGCGCGTCAGCTCGATCGCGTATTTCAAACGCGCCTTACCCGGCTTCGAGCGGTGCGAGCGGCCGACCAGCGCTTTTTCGAGGTTTTGGAGTTTCCACCCCGGACGCTTTGCGCAGGGGCCGGACGAAAAATGGTTTACGCGCGGACGCGCGGCAGGCTGTGTCGTCATGACCTATCCTTCCAGATAGAAGCCCCTCGTTGGGGAGGGGTGTCCCACTGGCGGGAATAGCAGAAGATTCTGGCGGGTCAAGTGCGGTGCAACAAAGCCCGCAAATAGTAGGGATGCATAATAATAAAAAGGCCCGGTGCCGAGGCACCGGGCCAGTATCGCGAGAGAGCCAACTCTACGCGAGGATGGTTCAGTCGAGCTTGTAGCGGAAGCCAACCTTGAATTCGTGCGCCGTGACATCGATCAACGAGTTGTTGAACGCGACAGCACTGCCGAGATCGGCATAGCGATAGCCGAAGTCGACCGAGAGGTTCGGCGACAAGTGGTAGGCGGCACCCGCCATCAGGGCATAGGCGAAATTCCAGCGGCCCTCGCCTTCAAGATGATTGTAGGCGGTGCCGACGCCCGCACCGACGTAAGGTGTCACGCCGTACCAGGTACCGAGATCGACGTAGCCATTCGCGAACACCGCCGAAGACCACAGGCTTCCGTTAGCGACGATCGGATTGTCAGTCACGGCAAAGCGGCTGCCGAACTGATAATCGAGCGTCACGTCGCCGCGAAGCCAGCTCGAGAACTGATAGCCGACGCCAAGACCGAGCACCGCCGAATCGGGCGGGCCGTCGGCGGCCGAAATATCGAACATGCGATAGGAAAAATCGCCGCGCAGATACCAGTTCGAGCCGAGCTCGACCCAAGGCGTCGGCGGCGCACGCAAAATCGGCGGCGGCGCGTCGGCGGCATTGGCTGCAGGAGCAATCGAGAGCCCGATCGCCGTGGCAACAGCGAGAATAAGTTTTTTCATACGAGATACCCTTTTCTACACAACGCGCACTGGCGCGACTTCTCTTGATGAAACCGGAACGGCGAAGACCGCGCCGGTTTCAAAAATTCTTCGTCAGAACCGGCGCATCAGCGGCTGGAAAATCTGCTGCTGTTGTTGGTAGACCGGCTGCTGCTGATAGACGGCGCTTGCGAACTGATAGCGGAGGCCGAGCTTCAGATCGTGCGAATCGATGCCCTTGAAGAGCATCGGATTGCGGATGGTATTGGTGCCGTCATACGCGATGATGTCGCCGCTCTGACCGTCGCCGAGATAGACGTAGCGGTACGCGAGTTCGACGGTGAAGTTTCTCGTCACCTCGTAAGCGAAGCCCGCGTGCAGCGCGTAAGCGATGTTCCACTTGTAGTCGGATTCGGCATAAGCAAGCGTCGGGGCACCGGCAGCGATGCCCGCATCGCGGAAACTATGAATGCCGATTCGAGCGACACCGATGCCGGCCCCGACAAACGGCGTCACGCCGCCCCAAGTGCCGAGATCGGCATAGATGTTCGCGAGATAAAGCCACTCGGACTTCTTCGCGGTGTAATTGTTGAAGCGCGGGTCACCGGCAAGGGTATAGATATCCATGCCGTGGAAGCCGGTCTCGCCGCGATATTCGCCGGTCACGTCCAGGCGCAGCCAGCTATTCCATTTGTAGCCGACGCCGATACCGAACAGCATGCCGGCTTCGAAATTCTTGTCGATGATGCGCAGGTCCGTCGCGGTCGCATACAGCGCGTTGTCGAGCGAGGTCACGGCTTGATTGGTCATGCCGATATCGCCGCGGATGTACCATCCGCCGAATTCTTCGATGACCGGCGGCGGCGGCGGCGGCGGAGCGACGCAATGCGGCGGCAGCGGACCGCCGGGATATTGCGGCTGACACGGCACGTCGGCTGCCGTGGCAACTCCCGAGGTGATGGCTCCAGCCGCAACAACGGCGAGCACGGCAATACGAACGCTGCCCATCTCACGAATTCCTTTTTCGAAGGCGTGAGCGGACTCGGATCGTGCTCGCGCCAGTAACTGACGACGCGAGTATCGGTGCTGAGTATTTAAAGAGCGCTTAACCTTAACTCTTAACCGTGATTTTTAATGATCGTTGCGCGCGATTGCCGACAGAGCAGCAAACACAATGCGTTGCGCGCGATTGCGTTAACACGCGTTAGGAAAGAGATGAACGAAGATTAAAGATCGGGTTTCCGGGAAGTTAACGCGAGAAGTTCCTCGCGAATTACGCAGCCGCCTTGGCAACAGCGGCAACGATCACGTCGACGACTTCTTCCACCAGCTCGCGGTCGTCGCCTTCCGCCATGACGCGGATCACGGGCTCGGTACCGGAAGGACGAATGACGAGACGGCCGGTTTTGCCGAGCCGCCGCTGCGCGGCATCGATCACGCTGGTCACCGAAGAGTTTTCGAGCGGCTTGCCGGAGGAATAGCGCACGTTCTTCATCACCTGCGGCAGCGGGTCGAAGCGATGGCAGACTTCAGAGACGGGCTTGCCGGATTTCTTGACCATCGCAAGCACCTGGAGCGCCGCGACGAAGCCGTCGCCGGTAGTCGCGTAATCGGAAAGAATGATGTGGCCGGAAGGCTCGCCGCCGACGTTATACCCGGTCTCCCGCATCTTCTCGAGCACGTAACGGTCGCCGACCGGCGTGCGCTCGAAGCCGATACCGAGCTCCTCGAAATGCCGCTCGAGGCCGAGATTGGACATCACGGTTGCGACCACGCCGTCGCGCGCAAGCAGGCCTTCCGCGCGGAAGCGTTCCGCGATCAGCGCGAGCAACTGGTCGCCGTCAACGAGATGTCCCTTTTCGTCGATGATCACCACGCGATCGGCGTCGCCGTCGAGCGCAATCCCGATATCCGCGCGCATCTCGCGCACCTTGGCGGAGAGCGCGTCGGTCGCAGTCGAACCCACGTCGCGATTGATATTGAAGCCGTCCGGATCGACGCCGATGGAAATGACTTCCGCGCCCAATTCCCACAGGCCTGCGGGCGCGACCTTGTAGGCAGCGCCGTTCGCGCAATCGACCACGATACGCATGCCTTCGAGCGAAAGATTACGCGGCAGCGTGCGCTTCGCGAATTCGAGATAGCGCTCATAGGCGCCGTCGATGCGCTTGGCGCGGCCCAGGTTGGCGGATTGCGCGAGACGCTTGGAGAGATCGCCGTCCATCAGCGTCTCGATTTCCATCTCGATCGCGTCGGTCAGCTTGTAACCGTCCGGACCGAACAGCTTGATACCGTTGTCGTCGTAAGGATTATGCGAGGCGGAGATCATCACACCGAGATCGGCGCGCATCGAGCGCGTCAGCATCGCAACCGCCGGTGTCGGCATGGGGCCGAGCTGAAACACATCCATCCCGACCGAAGTAAAGCCCGCGACCATCGCGGTCTCGATCATGTAGCCGGAAAGGCGCGTGTCCTTGCCGATCACGACGCGGTGGCGGTGCTCGCCGTTCAGAAACATGAGGCCGGCCGCCTGCCCCACCTTGAGCGCAAGCTCAGGCGTGATCACGCGATTTGCGCGGCCGCGGATGCCGTCCGTTCCGAAGTGCTTTTTCGCCATTAACTTTTGCCCTTTCGAGGGCCTCCGCCAGCGTGGAGGGCAATAGCCCGCCTAAGCCTTCGAGGCTAGGGCGCGGCCTTTTCTTATACCTTCAAAAATTGTGAGCGATGTTAACGCGGCCTGCAGACAACGGTTAATTCGTTAAGGCGAGCGAGGGCTCTAGCGTGCCAAGCACACCCCTTGCTTCTTCGCTAGCGAGAAAACAAAAACGCCCGCTTTTTTGCGGGCGTTTCGTTTTCAATGCTTGAAGATCAGTTCTGCGGCTGCGGTTCCATCGGACCGGCCGCACCGCCCGGACGCGGACGATTGCCTTTCGGCACGGCCGTCGAGCGCGGCGCCGGCGCTTCGGGTTCGCCGCGCACGGGCGGCTTACCTGTAAGCAAGTCCTTGATCTCGTCGCCGGAAAGCGTCTCGTATTCGATGAGGCCCTTTGCCAGCACTTCCAGCTGATCGCGCTTCTCTTTCAGGATTTTCGTCGCCTCGTCGTGACCGGCCTCAACCAGGCGGCGCACTTCGGAGTCGATCTTCTGCGCGGTCGCTTCCGAGATGTTCTGCGTGCGCGAAACCGAGTGACCGAGGAAAACTTCTTCCTGGTTCTCGCCGTAAGCGACCGCGCCGAGTTCTTTCGAGAAGCCCCAGCGCGTGACCATCATGCGGGCAAGCCGGGTCGCCTGCTCGATGTCGGACTGCGCACCGGATGTGACCTTGTCGTGACCGAAGATCATCTCTTCGGCGACACGGCCGCCCATCATGATGGCAAGGCGCGAGGTCATCTGTTCATACGACATGGAAAGTTTGTCGCGCTCCGGCAACTGCATGACCATGCCGAGCGCGCGGCCGCGCGGAATCACTGTAGCCTTGTGCACCGGGTCAGTCGCTTTCACGTTGAGCGCGACCAGCGCGTGACCGCCTTCGTGATAAGCGGTGAGCAGCTTCTCTTCCTCGGTCATGACGAGCGAGCGGCGTTCCGCACCCATCATTACCTTGTCTTTTGCGTCTTCGAATTCGCTCTGGGTAACCATGCGCTTGCTGCGCCGCGCGGCCATGAGAGCCGCCTCGTTGACGAGGTTCGCAAGATCCGCGCCCGAGAAACCGGGCGTACCGCGTGCAACCGTCTTCAGGTTCACGTCCGGCGCAATCGGCACCTTCTTCACGTGGACCTTCAAAATCTGCTCGCGGCCGGTGACGTCCGGGTTAGGCACCACGACCTGACGGTCGAAGCGGCCCGGACGCAGAAGTGCCGGATCGAGCACGTCGGGACGGTTGGTGGCGGCAATCAGAATAATGCCTTCGTTCGCCTCGAAGCCGTCCATCTCGACCAGCAACTGGTTCAGCGTCTGCTCGCGCTCGTCGTTACCGCCGCCGAGACCGGCGCCACGATGACGGCCGACCGCGTCGATTTCGTCGATGAAGATGATGCACGGCGCATTCTTCTTCGCCTGCTCGAACATGTCGCGCACGCGCGACGCGCCGACGCCGACGAACATTTCGACGAAGTCGGAGCCGGAGATCGTGAAGAAGGGAACGTTGGCTTCGCCCGCGACCGCACGCGCGATCAGCGTCTTACCCGTGCCCGGAGGGCCGACGAGCAACACGCCGCGCGGAATACGTCCGCCGAGGCGCTGGAATTTTCCGGGGTCGCGCAGGAATTCGACGATCTCTTCGAGATCGGACTTCGCTTCATCGACACCCGCGACGTCTTCGAAGGTCACGCGGCCATGCGCTTCGGTCAGCATCTTCGCGCGCGATTTGCCGAAGCCCATCGCCTTGCCGGCACCACCCTGCATCTGGCGCGAAAGGAAAATCCACACGCCGATCAGCGCGATGAAGGGTAGCCACGAAATCAGCAGCGATACGAACCACGGCACCTGCTCGCCCTGCGGCTTCGCGGTGATCGCGACGTTCTTGCCGTAGAGGCGCGAGATCAGCGACGGGTCGTTCGGTGCGTAGGTCTGGAACTGGCGGCCATCGGTGAACGAGCCGGTGATGTCATGGCCCGAGATGACGACATCCCTGACCTTGCCCGCATCGACTTCGGTGAGAAGCTGCGAGAAGGAAATGTCGTTCGTTGCCTGCCGCTGCGTCGGGTTCTGAAACAACGAGAACAGCGCAAGCAGCAAGAGAACGATGATCACCCAGAGGGCGAAATTCCGCAGGTTGGCGTTCATTGATGACCTTTCGCGGGGGCCTTAAGGCCCGAAACCGTTGGCGCAGCCTAACGAAGCTGGATTAAAGCGGGTTTACGGAGGAATGTAGGCGCGACCCCCCTCCTTGCCAAGGGAAGCAGGGAAAAACAGCCTGTCGTTTCAGGGCTTTCGCGCTTTTTTGACCATGTTGGAAGCCGATTTCCGGGGCGGCGCGGCTGCGACAACAAGTGCTGCCTCCGAAAGCGTCACGAGCGCGCCGGCGAGCGTCCGCTTCAGCGATTCCTTGGCGCGGTAAGCCGAAACGAGGCTGTCATAAAGCGCCTCGACCTTGGCAAGCTCGGACGGCCCTTCGATGCCTTCGGCGTCGACCGAGTCGCGCAACATGCGAAGCCCGATCTCCTCCGGCATCAGAAAAAAGCCGCGCGCCTCGAAGGCGCGGCCTTCGTGACGTTCCGCGCGCAAGGCGAAAGCCGCCTCGTCCGCAAGACGATTGAGTGCCGCGTTCGCGCGCGCGAGCCGCTTCGCCATCAGCGCGAGGTGGGCGGCGTCGATTCCTTCTTTCGCAAGCGCCGGTGCGAGTTTGCGCAGCCGCGCGCGAAGATACTTCGTGTCCTTGTTGGAGGGATCGCTCGCAAACGGAATGCGTAGTTTCTTTAATGTCGCAACCAGCCGCGCTTTCGGCAGATCGAGAAAGGGCCGGATAAGAAAAATTCCGTCGCGCTTGTGGATGCGGCGAATACCGGCAAGCCCGCCAAGGCCGGAGCCGCGTCCCATCCGATGCAGCACCGTCTCCGCCTGATCGTCGCGCGTATGCGCGGTCATCAGCGTGTCCGCGCCGATCTCTTTTGCGAGTTGCGAGAACATTGCAAAGCGTGCTTCGCGCGCCGCTTCCTGCACACCGGTGATCGGCTTCTTGCCTTGCCATTCGAGAATGTGATGCGGGATGCCGAGCGAAGCCGCGAGCTTCGCGACCGCCTTCGCTTCGGCTTTCGACGCGGCGCGCAACCGGTGATCGATGGTCGCTACGATCAGCTCCGGTCCCTGTTTTTGTTTTGCGCGCCACTTCGCGGCAAGCACAAGCAACGCGGTCGAGTCCGGTCCGCCGGAAACCGCGAGCAGCGTCTTTCTGGAATTTACGAAATCGCCGAACAGCGCGGAGAGTTCGCTCTCCGCGACCGGGGTCTTGTCAGCAACCGAGCCGCTTCTGCTCATCCTCGGCGTTCTTCCTCACCGTCGGCGACGCTTTCGGATATCTCGAAAGCACCGCGCCGATCGATCCGCAAGCGTCCGCTTTATTGCCGAGTTGTGCGAGCGACTGGCCGAGACGCAGGAGCGAGTCGGGCGCGCGCTGGCTCTGCGGATACTTCTTATAGACGTCGAGGAAGACGTTCGCCGCATCGCTATACTTGCGCTGGTTATAGAGGCTCTCGCCGAGCCAGTAGGTTGCGAGCGGCACGTTGCGGTCGCTGGAATGCTGGTCGAGAAAGCCGCGGAAAGACTGCTCCGCCAGCGCGTAATCGCGCCGCAGCACATAGCCGTAAGCCAGATCGTAGGCGTCCTTCGGGCTGTTCGTCGGCGGCGCAACCGCCTGCTGCTGCGGACCCGGACCCGGATTTTGGTCCGGCGGCTGGTTCTGGTTGAAGTTCTGATTTTGATTCTGGTTCGGCGAGATCACCATCGGCCCTTGTGGACCTTGTTGCTGGTTCTGCTGCTGCGGCGGAATCTGCCCGAGATTGCGCGGACGGCCCGGCGCGTTCGGATCGTTATCCGGATCGAACGCATCGCTGCGGCGGTTCGGATTCTGTTGCGGCTGCTGGTCCGGAGGACCGAGCGGCGGCACGCTCTGCTGTTGCGGCGGGAGATTGGGCTGCTGCGGGCGCATCGCCGGACGCTGCTGCACCGGCTGATTGTCGCCGCGTTGCTGCAACTGCTGGATCAACTGCTGGTTCTGCAACTGAAGCTGCTCGATCTGGCCGGTAAGCTGGCGCAGTTGCTGCTCGAGGCGATCGACGCGGATCGCAAGTTCGCCGTCCCCCTGCATCTCTGCGGGCGGCGGCTGCCGCTCGCGGTTGCCGAACGGAAACTGCGCCTGCGCCGGAGCGGCTGCGAACAGGGCCACCACCAGCGCGATCGGGAAAATCCTGCGTGCTGAAATCATGGGAAACCGATGGAACCCGTTTTGGCCCAAAGTAGGGCCAGCCATAAAGCAAAACCGGCCCCCTCTCGAGAGCCGGCTGTCGCTTGCAGAAATAGTGAAGTGGCTTAGGAGCCGGGCGCGCTGTTCAGCACGGTGACCGCGCGGCGGTTCTGCGACCAGCACGAAATGTCGTTACAGACCGCGACCGGGCGCTCCTTGCCATAGGAGATCGTCCGCATGCGCGACCCCGGAATACCGCGGGAGACGAGATAGTCGCGCACGGTCTGCGCACGGCGCGCACCGAGCGCGATGTTGTATTCGCGCGTACCGCGCTCGTCGGCATGCCCTTCGACGGTGAAGGCATACTGCGAATATTGCTGCAGCCACTGGACCTGCTTGTCGAGGGTCGCGCGCGCCTGCGGCGTGAGTTCGGACTGATCGCTTTCGAAGAACACGCGATCGCCGACGTTCACAACGAAGTCCTGCACGCTGCCCGGAGGCGCTGCCGCATTCGGATTGTTTGCGTCAGGATTGGTGTTGTTCGTCGAGCACGCGGCTACTGCGAGCATCAGTGCGAACACCGATGCCAAACGCGCGCCGCGAACCAGCCGCATCAAACCTGTCATACCGCTCACTCCTTAAATTCCCACAAGGACCGGCAACGGGAGCTCCGGCCGGTCAAAAACGCCTTGAATTTCGAATATTCCATCAACCTTGACGAAATCTTTGCGGCGCCGTCAGGGCGCGCAAACAGAAGAATTTCGTGCGGATTCCGCCCCCCATGGTTAGCCGCGGGTTAACGCGGAACCTTGGCGGGCGTTCCCGAAGCGATAATCAGGAGAGCGGCGGCGACCATGCCGGGTCCGACGCATAGGCCGGTGTCGGGACCTGTAACTCGTTGTAGCCGGTGAGATCGACCGTGAAGAGCTTGGGACCGGCATTGCCGCCCGGATCGCGGAAGAACATCAACACGCGGCCGTTCGGCGACCAGGTCGGGCCTTCGTTGTGGAAGCCCTCGGTCAAGATGCGCTCGCCGGAACCGTCGGTGCGCATGACCCCGATGGAGAACGAGCCGCCGCCCTGTTTCGTAAACGCAATCACGTCGCCGCGCGGCGACCATACCGGGGTCGAATAGCGTCCGTCGCCCAAGGGCGAGATGCGGCGCTGGTTCGAGCCATCGGCATTCATCACATAAAGCTGCTGCGAGTTGCCGCGATCGGATTCGAATGCGATCTGCTGGCCGTCCGGAGAATAAGAGGGCGCGGTATCGATCGCGGGCGTGCTGGTCAGCCGCGTGAGACGCTTGGTGGCAATATCCATCGTCCAGATATTCGACGCGCCCTGCTGTTGCAGACTCATGATCACGCTCTTGCCGCTCGGCGAAAAGCGCGGGCTGAAAGCCATGTTCGGGAAATCGCCGACCACTTCGCGCTGGCCGGTTTCGATGTTCATCAGCATGACGCGCGGCGGCTGATCGCCGCGGCCGTAGGACATATACGCAATGTCCTGATTGGTCGGGCTGAAGCGCGGCGTCAGCACCAGTTCTTCGCCGCGCGTGAGGTAGCGCACGTTCGCGCCGTCCTGGTCCATGATCGCAAGGCGCTTGTTGCGGCGCTCCTTCGGGCCGGTCTCGTCGATATAGACGATGCGCGTGTCGAAGTAGCCCTTCTCGCCGGTGAGCCGCTGATAGATCTGATCGGAAATAATGTGCGCGATGCGGCGCCAGTTTTCCGGCTGCGTCAGAAATTGCTGGCCGGTCAGATACTGACCCGCGGAGACGTCCCACAAGCGGAACGCAACTTGGAAACGGCCATCGCCCTGGCGCTGCACACGGCCCATCACGAGCGTCTGCGCGTTGATCACGCGCCAGTCCTGGAAACGCGGTGCCACGTCGATGTTGGTGATGCGCTCGATAAACGCCCCCGGCTCGACCGGCGCGAACAGGCCCGAACGGCGCAGATTGTTCGTAATCACGCCCGTGATATTGCGGCCGGTATCTCCCTCGCCGACGAAATCCGTAATTGCGATCGGCAAAGGCTGCACGGTGCCGCGCGTAATATCGATGCGGGTTTGTGCGAGTGCCATGCGCGGCGCGGCCAATGCCATCGCGGCAGTGCTGCCGGCGGCGAGGAGAAGCTTGCGGCGGGAAAATGCGGACGTCATTGGCGTCATGTCCTCTTCAATCTCTGACAAATTTCAGTAGCTGCCGGAATTGGGCTCGAAGCCCACAATCATGTCTTTCCAGCTCGCATAGCTTTGCGCCTTGAACATCTTATAAGGGCCGCAGTTGAGCACGGCGCGAACCGCGCTTTCCGAAGTAACCTGCGCATTCGGCCCCGTTGCCGCACGATAGACCTGCGGCTGGGACGCAAGCGTGCCATCAAGATTAAACATGATCCGCAGCTCGACCCGCGACCGGTCCAGATTGCCCGCGCCGGGCAGCACATTCCAGCATTTCTCCACCTGACGGCGGAACGCATCGATTTCGCTCATCGAAAGCGTCGCGTCGTTACCTTTCGGCGCGCCGAAATTCGTATCCATCTTCGTCTCGCCCGCGTTCTGTTTGCGCGACGGCGCGCGGCGGTCCAGCAATTCGGAAATCCGGTCCGGATCGAAATTGTGCTTCGTCTTCACCGGCGGTGCTTTTTCCTGCACCACTTTCTTCGGCGTCTCTTTCTTCTTCTCGACCTTCTTCTGCTCTTCTTCGAGCTTCTTCGCGATCGCGTCGGGAGAAGGCGTCGGATCGGGCTTTGCGGCTTCCTTCTTCGGCTCTTCTTTTTTCGGCTCTTCCTTTTTCTCGACCGGCGTCGGAGGCGGCGGCGTCGACTTCACCTCGCGGTCCTTCACCGGCAAATTCGGATCGATCTTCGGCGTGGGATCGGCCTTCTTCTCGACCTGCTTCACGACGTCAGGCTTTTTCTCGGCCTTTATATTCCCCTGCTTCACCTTCGTGATGTCGGAAATATCGACCAGATCGATCGGCAGACTTTCAACCGGCGGGGCTTCGCTTGGTTTCACCGAAGCAAAATGAATCAATCCCCAGCCGAGAACGACGGCATGGAATGCGGTCGAGATCGTAAAGCCGGGGCGCATGTCTCTAGATCAGGATCCTTCAACTTCGGTGACGAGCGCAACCTTGCGATAGCCGGCGGCCTGCAAGCGGCCCATCACTCGCATCACAGTCCCGTAATCGACCTTCTTGTCGCCGCGCACATAAATTCGCTCTTCGGTGCCTTGCTTCGCGACCGCTTTCAGCTTGTCGACCAGTTCTTCGATCTTGATCTCGGTGTTCTGCAAGAACACCTGTCCCTTGTCGTTCACCGAAAGCGTCAGCGGCTCGCGTTCCTGATCGAGCGATTTCGCCTGGCTCTGCGGCAGATCGATCGGCACGCCGACGGTCAGCAACGGCGCCGAGATC